>SXRI01000426.1 GCA_005793615.1 Bdellovibrionales bacterium | reverse complement strand
ATCGAGGCCCGTGAGCGATTGAGCGCATGCAAGGTCTGGCCGCGTTCCACATGTAATCCGAGAGGTGTGAGATCGCGAGCATAGATTCCCGCATTGGTCGCAAAGACAAAATCCTTGTCTAGGTGTTTGCGCACCTCAAGCAAGGTATGGAAAGCCTGGCTATCTGATTTTTTCCAGTAGAGTTTGAGATCAAGCTGTGCGAGATCAACCTCAACCACCCGATAATTGTGACCGGCGTAAGCGAATTTTTCGGCCATAGCTGGCGCCAATGACATCGATAGAGTGGCGACAAAGGTGAATAGATTTAAGTAATGGCGAAGCAAGCTGGACCTTTCTAGGTGATGTGTGCCGACATTTGCGTTCAGCATACAAGGCGACCGGCGATTTACCAAGGGTTCTCGGCCCACGGCCAGTCAAGGGTGCAACGTTAAGATCCGATGAGGAGGAAAGATGAAACCTCCTATAGACTCCGGCCAAGCAAGTGACCGCCATTCGAAAGATATTGAACTGGAATTTCGCGGTAATGTCGTCCGTCACACTGCTATTGTTGGCGGAGTGCTGGTTCTTTTTTCGACATTCTTAAGAAGTCAAACTGCGGAAATCAAATTAATGAACCTATTGGGTTCGTGTGTCGTGGGAAGTCTATTGCTGGCGATTCCGCTTTTGTTGCGTTACCCGCGACTTCGCGTCTTTAGCGGGTATTTACTGATTTTTTGTGTGAGCGCGGTAGCGGTTACGGCTGGTCTTACTAATGGCGGCTTGCGTGCGCCTGCGATGGCGGCCTTTGTGCTCTCGCCGCTTTTTGGCTTCCTTGCCGTCGGCATAGCAGGAGCCAGATTTGGCATGGCGCTGGCGATTGTGTCGCTCATGGCATTGATGATGGGTGATGCTTGGGTACTGCCGCTAGACTCACCCGAAAAGTACATTTACTATAAGGCCATCGTGGTTTGTGTTTGCGTTGTTATGGCTTATGCCATTGGTTCGGTCTACGAACGTGCTCGACGAGAATCCGAAAAGAAGATCTATAGTCTTTCAAGTAAAATGTTGCACTCGGCAAAGTTCGCCTCATTATGAGAAATGTCTTCTGGCTTAGCTCATGAGATCAATAATCCGTTGACGATTATCAAGTTCAAAATCGCCAGAGTTTCGAGACTTCTCACTCAAGACAGCTTGGATCGGGCCAGCCTCGCCACGGAACTCGAGACCCTCAACCGATCGGTCGACAAGATTGCAACCGTTGTTCGTGGCCTCAGGGTGTTTTCAGGCGGTGAGGACGGCATGACAGCATTCACCCCCCAAGACGTCACTGAGATCGTCACTGAGACCCTCGGTCTTTGCCAAGAGAAGTACATTGCCTTGGGAATCGAGCTTCGCCTGAAAAATGCTTCCTCATTAAAGACTGAGTGTCGAAGAGTAGAAATCATGCAGGTGCTCTTTAATCTGCTGGGCAATGCTGTTGATGCCGTGCAACCCCTTTCTGAAAAGTGGATCGAAGTAGAAATCAAAGAATTAAGGAACGACATCGAGCTCAGCGTCACCGATAGTGGATCAGGAATTGATGCTGCACTAGCAAAGAGTCTTATGCAGCCGTTCTTTACCACAAAAGAACCCGGCAAAGGAACTGGACTCGGGCTCAGCATTGCCAAAGGGATCGCCGAGAGTCACGGCGGCTTCCTTGCTTACGACGCCTCGGCAAAAAACACTCGCTTTGTTTTGACTCTGCCAAAAGTGCAAATGCATCCACAATTACAAGCAGAGAAGTTGGTCGGCTGAAGGTCACCTGACTATCGGCGCAAGGTGACTGATCCTAAGCCTATTTTGAGAATCCTTGGCGAGAAAGATCGCGGCCCCATGCGCGATTTCCGCCGGCAGCAAGTACCAAGTCGCGATCGAACAGGCCAAGTGCCCCTGAAACGACAAGGTTGCCACCTAATCGGTGCCACCCCAAGCGTCCGAGAAAGAAGACTCGTAAGTACTCGATGGCCTGCAGAGCCGGCAATACATCTCGTGGGAAGCGTGCCTTGGTCACGACACCGTTTTGTACCTGACAGTTGTTGACCACGCGAATCGTTCCGCCACAGACGGCCATATCCGACGAGATCAAAAAGGCCGAAGCGAGATGGCGTAGCGCTTGTTTTTCGATCAAGGTATCGGCGTCACACGCCAGAAATAGCGCCGACTCACAAGCGTTGATTCTTGCTGAGGCGCCGGTAGATATCGGCTTGAAGTGTCCAAAAAATGTGATTGGCAGGAAACTCTTTCGTTAATCCCTCGACGTAGGTCAAGGACTGCTGGAATTTGCCTCGCTTCATGAGGAGCTGTGCACGTTCGTAGCGAGCATGGGCCGTTTGATTTTTGGAAAATGGAGTGAATGAGGCAAAATAGGCAGGTAAACAGCTAGAAGAAAAACGCCGGGTAGAGCCAGCTCAAGGGGATGAAAATCACGATTTTCCATTGAGCTTAAAGGTTAACTGCTCAAGCGATCGAAAGTCTACGATCGAAATCGTATAAAACTGGCCGACCAACTCCAAACGTAGCCGGCTAGTTTGCGAGTTAACGACTGAAGCAGCGTACAATGCGGCAACCAGGTCCCCAGTGAGGGTGAGAAGCCCGACGGCACTCACGTAGTGCCATTGAACGAGCTTGACCTGGAACAAACGAGCGCGCAACAAAGCGCTGGCCGAAACGGTTCATGGCAATGCAAGTCCAAGCATGCCAGGGGCGTGGGCGGCGGTGATCCGGTTGTGTTCTAGGATGCTCGGGTTGACCGGGCTCTTCCGGAGCAATGAGGCCTAAGTCAGCGAACTCGCCATTGACGTCTTCATAGACTTCCGAAGAGTCGAGCGATTCATCGATCATTTCACTGAAGGCGGAAACATCTCCGCTGTCGTTGTTTTGCTGTGTTTCGGCGAGGGCCGGCAAGGTAAGGGTCAGAAGTGCAAGAGCGAGTAGAAAGTGCTTCATAACGTTCCTCCCTAAAAATAGGAAAAGGTTTGAGTTCGCACTCGAGCGAGAAAAATTCTCGCCCGCTGAGCGATGGCCACAACATGCTCCCGTGGTTTCTAGAGTGCAAAACAAGAAATCTAAACACGCAGTCACCGAAAATCAGAACAATTGATCTCGTCGTGTCCACAGCTGCGAACATTAAATTCGGAAAAACAAAGTGCTTTGTTGAACTTAAATAGAGCTTTGATCTATACATTTTGATCAGTGATTTGAGTTCGTAGACAGCTTACATCCAGGAGAAAACTCATGAAACGATCCAGTTGGTCAGCAGTGGGTATTAAGCCGATTTGTTTGGGTTTCGTGCCTCTATTTCTATCGCTGTGCTCGAGTTTGGCGAGCGCTGATGAATGGGCGATGACGGAGAGCTTGCAACTTAAGGTATCCGAACGAGTCTGTCTTGAACCGGATCCGTTTCCTTGTCAGCTGGATATGATTTTGTCTAAGTCGATTGAAATTCGATTTCGCCGATCTGATATGTGGCCATTCTCCGTGCAGACGGGCGCTGGACTGGATCATTTTTCGGGAAGTTGGGCCGCCGATCTCGAGAAACATGGCGCCCAATATCGCGTGGTCGTCGTGATCGAAGGTTATCTTAAAAATGATCAAAGTGATTTAAGTGATAAAACCTACTCGCTCTTCATTTATTCTTCGAAGGGGAAAGAGGTTCTCAGAAAAACCAGCGTGCCGGCGCCACTTGGTCATTTGTCACTCACAGGGCCGGGAGTTCAAGTTGGCGACGGCATCAGTATTCTAAAGGTAGAGATTTCACCTTCTTGCAATCGAGGGGGCGGAGATCCGTTTCCCGGCACTTCCGGGGGGACATGATGGAAAAGTCGTTGCAAGGCACTGAGCTATTACGAGTTAAGAGTTATCGGGAGTTTTTGGCGTCATCACTGAATTCCGAGAAGAAGGGAATGCGGCCGCTCAGCTATGCTGAACTCTCGCGCCGCGCCGGTTTCTCTTCGCGATCTTACCCAGCCGATGTCATCAAGTGGCTTCGTCGAATCACTCCCGCGACTTTGCCGCTATTTGTAAAGGGCTTGAAGCTCAAAGGGCAGTGGAAGAGTTTTTTCACTCTACTTGTTGCGGCTGAAGAAGATGACGTCAACTCCGAACGTATGACGAGCGACCAGATTCAGGAGAAGCTCGGGCGTTTGCGAGAGCGCATCCAGAACCTTGCCAATAAGCCATCGGCGGCGACACCGAGACGTTTTTACGAACGTCGAGGATGGCTCGATGTGTATGCCGCGCTTGGCACGGTGGAGAAAGGTGCGTCTTTGCAGGAGATCATGGCCCGGACCGGATTCACTCGACCGATGTGCGAAGGCATCACTGAGCAAATGGTCGAGAGTAAGGTTGCTGATTTTAATTTGCAGAGTGAGCGCTATAGACCTTGCGCGCCGCACGTGGTTTTTGACCGACTTGGGGGCGAAGGCTTTTTTCAAGAACACTACTTGGCAATGCTCGATGAAGTTCAGAAGGCTGCCAGAGGGGCGAGTTTCAAAAGTGAAGAGAACTTTTTTTTCACCTCGGTTTTTTCCGTGCAACGAGCAAACGCTCCCGAACTCAAGCGCCGCTTACGTGAACTGATGCATGAGTTCGCTGATTCCAGTGAATCAGCCGAAGGCGATGCGATTGCCAAACTTTGTGTGAGCTTTATGTTTTCACCGGACAAGTGACGCTTGGAGTGCGCTCGACGCACTAAAGACATTCACACGAGCTGCAGTTCTTTGCACAAATCAGCGAATCCCAGACAAGTTAGTTTTGGATCGATCACACGTCGTTTGCCGTGCAAAGAGACCTGATACCACTTTGGAATATCTAGCTTCGCCTTAAAGGCCGTAATAGAAGGTGAAATATCCGAATCGCTTAACTTGGATTCCACCGCGAACAAGGGCTTGCGATCGCGCAGAACGACGAAATCCACTTCTCTTCCTGTTTCGTCCCTAATATAGCGAAGTTCCGAGCGGTACCCTAGGACGTCTTGCCAGTAATCGCACATCTTCAGGAGATGCGATGCCACCATATTTTCGAAACGCGCTCCAGGATTCTCGATCTGCGACCAGTCCCATAGATAAAGCTTTTGGGTTTTCTTGATCGCCTTGATTTTTGCTGCTCCAAGTGGAGATATGAGATAGCAATAGTAAAGTGAATCCAAGATCTGCACCCAGCGTTTGATAGTTTTGTCAGATACTTGCAGATCTTCAGCGAGAGATTTGTAAGAGAGCGGCTGTGCGGCACGTTCTAGCAGGGCATCTGCCAAAAGCTCGATCTTATCGAGATCGGACACTGTTTCAAGATCGCGCAAATCGATCCGAACCAACTTTGACACTCGTTGCATGTGCCAACGCCTAAGCTCTGTCTCGTCCCGTGTGATCAGCGGCTCCGGAAAGCCGCCGAACTGAAGTAAGACTTCGAGATTTTCTCGAGAGATCCCTAGTTCGGGAAGAGAGAAGGGATGTAAGCGATAGTAATGATACCGCCCTAGCATCGAATCGCCGCCCTTTCGAAAAACATCAAGGCGAGCCGAACCTGTGACTATAAACCGCTGGGTATTATGCCAGGTGTCCCACGCGCCTTTGACCAAACGTTGCCAGCCCTTGCGTTTATGAATCTCGTCGAAAACAATTAACGGTTCTTCTTTTGACCAGTCGCCCTTTTGAATCACCCGACGTGCGACTTCGTCGTCCCAATTCAAATAACCTGGATGGCCGTCGCGATAGTTCTTTAGAAGCGATGTTGCCAAAGTGGTCTTGCCGACTTGGCGAGGGCCGCCGATGAAGACCATTTTTTTCTTCAAATCTTTTTTAATTGGCTCAAGATAGAGTCTCGTCGGCAGCTTCTTTGGCATGATGGAGTGCCTCCTGGGACCTGACCAAAGTATTTCGGAGTCAAGGTCATTTTACTTTAAAGTATTTCGGAGTCAAGGTCATTTTACTTCATGAGCGAGTTCAGAGGGGTTTCCTTAGAAAAACCGCATGGATCCGCGTTCACTCATGTAGTAGGTTTAAGCTCCCAAAGGAGACTTGATGGCATGGTGATGACTTTGATGATCATCATTGTCAGTCTTACGGCGTTGAATTTAGAACGAGCGGTTTTCGATATTATGGGAGGTATTCGAGAGCGTACGAGTAACGATCTTGCGTACCTGATTTTGACTCTGTTGACGATGGGATCGGTGGTACTCTCAGTGCCGTTCTTACGGTTTTATTTTTTGATTATCTATAGGAGATGGGCGAGACGAACTTAAGGCTGTTTGATTGCGGCGTCATTTTGTTAACTATGACGCCGCTGGCGATCCCTATCAACTCAGAGGGAGTTACTGTGGCGGAGCTGGTTTTTTGTTTTTGGCGGCCTTCTGCTCAGGAGAAAGTCCCCAGGGGGATTCTTTTTCACCGCGACCACCGCCATCACGTCCGCCGCGACCTTTACCGCCGCCGCGACCGCCTTTGCCGCTGTCTTTTTTCTCGTGCGAGATTTTCTGAGTGACATGGAACTCAGGTACGTAGTGATGCTCTTCAACCTGAACCGCCTTGGCTTGCGGTTTTTCGCCTTCAGCCAGGCTGACAACCAAAACTCGTTTCAAATCTTCGAGATTTTTTTCGGCGACGTCGAGCGCATGAACGAAGTGTTTGAGTTTGTCGCCTTCAAATTTGAACTTCTCGCCAAGGCCCGTTTGAACTTCTTCCGGTGTTTTACCTTCGGTCGCGAGAGCCGATTTTGCGGTCAAACCCGCCTTAAGGGTGAAGCTTGCAAACTCAGTCACTGATTTCATAACGCTATCCTTTATAATGATTTTGGAATGCCACAACATGAGGCCATTCGGTCAATTCGTCAACAGATGCTTACCTTTACCGCACCTACGGCCTTGCTCCCTGTAAAAAAACCGCATAAACAAGGCTTCGGAAACAAAAAGTGAGGATTACCCATGAAGCACCCAGATCTGCGTAAAAAAGCGGCGTTTATCGTTTTCGTCGTTGGATTGGCATTACTTGTCTTGGGGGCACCATGGCTTAAACGTCTGATCTTTCGCGGTGAATTTGGTGGCGAGCATGGTTCCGAAGCGCACGCGGACCAGGCTGGTAACTGGTACACGGGGGGCCGTGACGAAAACGGTACCTATTATTCGCCCTTAGCACAGATCGACAAAAGTAACGTCGAAAAACTGGGTTTTGCATGGTCTTACGAGATGAACACCTTTCGTGGCCAAGAGGCGACGCCGGTAGTTGTGAATGGCGTCATGTACACTTCGGGAATCTGGGGCCATGTCTATGCTGTCAATGCCTCGATCGGAAGCGAAATCTGGCACTATGATCCAAAGGTACCTGGCCAAGCCGGCCGGAATCCATGTTGCGACGTGGTCAACCGAGGAATTGCCTTAGCCAAGAACAAGGTCTACGTCGCTTCGATAGATGGCAGACTTCATGCGCTTGATGCCGCCTCAGGAAAGAAAATCTGGGAAGTCGATACCGTGATCGATCATCGGATGCCTTATTCGAGTACTGGAGCAGTACATATCGCTAAGGACGTCGTGGTGATCGGTAACAGTGGCGCGGATATGGATGTAGGTGGTGTACGGGGATATGTCTCCGCCTATGATCTTGAAACTGGGAAGTTTAAATGGCGCTTCTTCACGGTGCCGCCGTCGCCGGGTGAACCTTATGAGCATCCCGAACTTGCGATGGCCGATAAGACCTGGGATTCGAGTCGTGATGCCAAGTTCAAGGGTGGCGGTACGGTCTGGGACGGATTCGCTTATGACTCAGAACTCAACATTTTGTATTTTGGTACCGGTAATGCCGCGCCCTATGATCATCGCCAATTGGGACCGAAAGATGGCGACGATTTGTTCTCTGCTTCGATCATCGCGGTTAATCCCGATACCGGCCGCATGGTGTGGTATTACCAGGAGACGCCGGGCGATCGCTGGGACTTTGATGCCAACCAAAAATTGATTCTTGCCGATCTCGAGTTGGCTGGCGGAAAACGCCAGGTGTTGATGCAGGCGTCAAAGAACGGTTTCTTTTATATTCTCGATCGCAAAACGGGCGAGTTGCTCTCGGCCAAGAATTACAGCTTCGTGAATTGGGCCTCGCACGTCGACATGAAGACCGGACGCCCCGTGATCAGCGAAGCCGCGAACTATTATTCGAGTCCGAAGACTGTTTTTCCGTCGTGGGCCGGGGCCCATACTTGGCCGCCGATGTCTTTCAATTTGAAAACAGGATTAGTTTATATACCAGTGATCGATGCTCCCAATGTTTGGGTTGATATGGCGTCGAACGGCGGACGCATTCGTTTCATCAATAGTTTTTTCACGGTCAATGGGATTTTTCCCGACGATTCCTATGATCCCGAATCATTGAAGGGCTACTTTGGGCCGCTTCCGGATTTGGAGACCATTCGTAAAGCCGGCGGTAATTCGCCTAAGAAGCTCGTACGTGAAGCTCTGAGGGCTTGGGAT
>SXRI01000425.1 GCA_005793615.1 Bdellovibrionales bacterium | reverse complement strand
GCAAAGTGATATCTTCAAACATAATGAGTTTACGATCAGGAAGCCCGTCCGCTTCAATGTGTTTGACGTCGAGATTGACAACAATAGCGCCGCCATCGCGTTTACGCATCACCACATTCTGATAATAACCGTCATAACCGAGCATCTCTTGCGTAAATGGCGTCATATTCAAACGCCTGTCAGTGGAAAATAAATCTTTAAGGCTAACCGTAATGACGCCTTTATTGTCGCCGTCGATCCCCAACTCAAGCGCCTCGCGCGCGCATCGATTCAGGAAAATACTTTGTCCGCTTTTCACATCAAATGCCATTACGCCAGTGATAGCCTCTTCAGCAATGATCTCGAGAAGTGAACTGCGAGGAGCCGACGAATTGCCATTCATTGATCTTTAGCCCCCGATGATCTTCAAAAAGCTCTCAGCGCTGGCAATAGATTGCTTGATCTTGCCAATCAAATCATTGAGTTTTTCCGGATTGAGGTGAAGTCTCTCAACGATCTCTTTCGGCACACCGAGAGCCTTCGAATGGCCACTATTGCCAAACTGCAAGGCCACGACCAGAAGGTTGGCGAGAAAAACCATATCCACTACGTGGTTGGTCTCTTGCGACAAACCGCCACGAAGCCCCGGATCCCTTTGGTGATGATGAGCGATCGATGCCTGCAAAAGACTCGGAAGCCGCCACTTCGATGCCAGTTCACGACCGACAACCGTGTGCCTGGGGTTACCCAGTTCACTCTCGGCGTCAATCAATGTGAGGTTCTTTTCCTTGGCATAGGCGACCGACTCCAAGAATATCTCAGGTGCAATGATATACATCGCGACCTTGCCCATGTCGTGAATCAACCCGCACGTAAAGAGATCGGATGGTGTTTTGTAGTGAACAAACCGCGCCGTGGTTTCGGCCGCCATCGCGACACCGATCGAGTGCTTCCAAAATTGATTAGGCTCGAACTCGGTAGACGACTTCGCATTCAAAGCGTTCATTACGCTTGCAGAAAGAACAAGTTGATTGATGGCATCGTAGCCGATATAGGCGATCGCTCTTTGCAGGTTACTGACGCCGCCAGGAATCGCATAGTAGGCCGAGTTGGCCAAGCGAAGTACTTTGGTTGTCAAACTTTGATCGTTTGCCATGATCTTTTCAATCTCGGATGTCGACGACATCGGATCGTTGATCACTCGGCTCAATTCATATACGATCGTCGGCAGAGTCGGCAACTCGTCCAGCCGGTCAACTATCGCTTGTGAACTCATCTTTTCAGCAGCCATAAATCTCTATCTCCGCTTTCCGCGCCCCGCTCATTAGCTCGCCAGGTTCGGAAACGTCTTCTCCGGAAAAAGTTCCTTTAATTTTACCGAAACACGCTGGTAGGATACTGGCTTCAGAATATAGCCGTTCACCTTCAGGTTTTTGGCCTCGAAAATATAATCCTTATCAGACACCGCCGTGACAAGAACGAATGGCAACTGTGCCAATCCCTGTTCGTCGTTACGCACTCGGCGCAGAAGCTCCAAGCCATCCATATTCGGCATCATCAGATCCGAGATCACAGCCACGATTTTCTTGTCACGATTATGTTGAAGTGCCTTCCATGCGGCATCACCGTCATTACACTCCAGAACATTGAATCCAAACTTCTTAAGAAGTAGAACCAAAACTGTTCTATTGGGCGGTGAATCCTCAGCCACAACGATGTAATCGCCGCTCTCACTACTTCCTGGATTTGCTGGTGCTTCGCTCATCGACGATGCTCTCCCAAAGAGAAACTCTTTTGCCTTCTTATCGGTAAAGTCTATCTAAGCGTAAAGCCATGGGCGACAAGATTCCCTAATCAGGTCATTGGTCTAGCTGGATGGATAGAGAGAATAGATGGGCTAACACAAACGCCTGAACGGCACGAAAACTTAAGTTGGACTACTTACTGTCCCGAAGAGAGACGATTCATTTCCTAAAGGCGCTTGAGAAACTGAAAATACTTGGCTTCGGAAACATCCAGTTCAATACCACAGGCGGCATCAGAGCAACTGGAAGCAGCTTTCGCATTGAAATTGATCACTGGACCATTCGGACCGTTGGTAACGTCCTTACCCATGGTAAAAAGATGACTGCCTTCAAAGTCACACTTTTCACAAAAATAGGGCACGTAAAACGAACTGACTTTAGCCTTAGGCGGCAGAAAGCCATCGACCATATTAAACTGTAACACCATCGACTTCGGACAGCGTTCGAGCGTGATCGTCGCCGCTTGCGCAACCGGACGAATCCAAGCCAGCCACTCGCGAATTCCTACCGAGTTGATTGCGCGAATCCCATTCAAATCAATAACGACTTTTTTCACCGAATTTAAGTCAACCGGAGGAAAATCAGTGTCCTCGTCAATCGCTCCTTCAAACACAAGGTTCAAAGTGTCGCCGTTGAGCTTAGCTGTATGTTTAAAGTCACTCATACCAGTTGTCCTTCTTCCACATGCTTACTCATCATCTTTTACAGAGTCTTTTACGGACTTCAAATTTGCGTGCATCAATAAATGAATATTCTTAGGTAACGCAGCAACCGCGCGACGACTTAGACCTAACGGAACCGCCACGCACACCACTGTCGACTGCCCTCTGGCCACACCAGCATAGTAGCTCATACAGGCATCAAAAACCATAAAGGATCCAATTCCCGCACCACTATTTCCATAGCGAATGGAATCGGCAACACCTTTATCGTAACAAGCCTTGATTCGTTCTACGATATTCTGTACAGCCAAGCGCCCAAAGGTATCGCGACAACCAATCACCAATAGATCGGCGTTTGCCTCAGCAAAGAACTCTATTGTGCCGGAATGAACTGGTTCACCTTGAAAAAGTCCTGACGTACTTCCCCAGGCGTTTTTCGAAGCGTTGGTGAAAAATTCATCGGCGATCATCAGCGCGCTATCCCAAATCGTCCGCCCCCCGGCGAGGCCAGCGACAAAATCCCCGAATGGCCCAAGAAGCAGGCCTTTTTTCTCTGCAGCATCAAATACCATCCCGAAACGATGATGTTGTTCAGCACCCAACGTCGGACCCAAAATGGTGCCAAGTGGATCCCGCAAAAACAGATTTGGCTGCTCGATCATGCGTTCCGCGATCGAACACTCGGCATCGAAGCGCATACCGTCCTGCTGCACAATATGGCGAAGCCCCGTGCTGTGCACCAGCCTGATGACGGCCTCGGGAGACAAACCCGTGGCGACGCCAATCGACTTGGCGATCTCCGTCGAGATCGGCACTCCGCTCGCGATGTCGATTCGCCGTGCCGCCGTCATCAAGAGGCCCCTTTTTTCGCGTCAACTGCTATCGACTGGTAGCGACAAAGAATAAGTGTCACATCATCGTCAAGCGGTACGTTGGTACGAAAATCTTCTAGCGACTGCACAATAGAGCCCAAGGAATGCGGCAGCCCCGTACTGCCGCTTAATCCCGATGCGAGCATCTTAATAAATCGACGCTCGCCAAGCTGTTTTGCTTCGGTATTTTTCAAATCAATCACACCATCAGTATAGAACACAATTATGTCGCCGTCTGCCAGTTGCAGCTTACTTTCCTTAAAAACTCGATCCGGTTGTTCGCCCAGTCTCGGATTGTTTACATCGATAACCGGTTCAAAATCATTTCGCTTTGCTTCGCCATCATTCGGGCCTCGTGCCCGTAAAACCAGCGGCGCCTCATGCGAAGCGTTCGAATACGAGACTTCTCCCGTGCTGCGATCAATGCACGCCAGGAAAAACGTCATCATCATCTTGCCTTTTGACGTGTCATAAATCGCTCGGTTCATAATACGTAAACACTCGCCAACCGGCATTTCTGGACCTGAAGTAATCACACTGACGACTGCTCGCGCCGCGCTCGTGACTAGCGCCGCCGGAGCCCCGTGTCCCGTGGCATCGCCCACCCAGATGTAGACCTTGTCTCCATTTTCACAATAGAACCACCAGTCCCCACCGCACTCACTGGCCGGAACGTAATGCCCCGCAATCTCCACCGCTCCGAGATGCTGAAAACTTTCCGGAAAGAGTGTCTCTTGCACGGTGCGAGCCGTGGCAAGTTCCGATTCCATGCGCGCTTTTTCAGCTGTCTCTAACATCAAGCGCGAGACCTCGCCAGCCATCGTATTAAAGCTCTTCGCCAGTTGACCTATTTCGCCACCAGCGCCGACTTCAACCCGAACCGCGAAATCTCCTTCAGCAACTCTTTGCGTTGCCTCACTCAACCGAGAGAGCGCAAAAGTCATTCCTCGCGACGCAAAAACCGCGATAATCATAGTCGCGGCAATTACCAAAACAAAGAACAACGCAGACTTGCGTAACAAGACCGATACGGCGGCCAGCGCGGCTCTTTTCTCAACCATTGAAATTACGACCAGATCGGCAATACCGACCTCGGAAAACGAGGCTAGGAAGTTATCTTTTTTGCTTACCATTATTTCCTCGATACCTTCCGGGGTTTTCTTTGCCGAAAGTGTACTCCAGATGTCGGCAGGGTCCCAGTTCACCGCCTGCAAATCAGCACCGAGTACGACCCCGCCGGTATCTTTGCGCGACAGAAAACTCACATGTCTTCCAGAGTCAGTGAAAACCTCGGCAAGTTCAGTCGCATCGAAGATCGCAATGGCGATGACGTGGCGAAGATCACTCACCTCGCCGAAGCGTGCCGCTAAGACAATACGGTCAGCTGTACTATCCAAACCGCGCACGACGACCGGTCTCGCCTTTGCTTGTTTAACGACGTCATCGATAATGGCGTCGCGTCCTTCTAGCAGACGTTTGCCATTGGGTTTGGTTAAATCGACATTGAGATCATATTTAGAGGTTTCCTGGTTCCAGGCGTAGACGCGAAAGGCCTCGAACTTTGGCTCGCGATCAAAGAAGTAAGTACCTGACTCGGCGAGATTCTTAGTGTCAGCGCGATAGTTCAAAACGATTGCTTGCGCGACAGAGATCATACTCGCGATTTCCGAGCTCACACGTGCCGCCCGGGTCTTAGAGACCGACAACGATGAATCGAAAACGTAGGCGATCTTGTCACGCTCAAAGATACTCTTCGCCATCGCCAGAAATAGCGTTAGCCCCAACAGCGGAATTATCATCAACGCCGCCATGAGTTTATATCTTAATGAGAGACCTCGGACCACCATACCCGGCATATCGGCTGGATTTCTCAATAGATAAGAACGACCTTTACCTAATCTATGTGTTTTTCGCGAATTCGCGACCATGGTCCGTCGATTACCGAGGCCTAAAGTCCGAAAGATGAACTGTAAAAGTATGCCCAGGGAGTGTTTCATCTTGAATTGGAAGAGATTCAAAGAGAGGTTTCTAGGAGTCGATGCCGCAATCGTCGTGCTCGGCCTACTTTTGTTTTCAGTGGCCATGTATTTCTTTATGCAAAACGACGGCCTTGTCGAGGTCGATCCCAATAGTAAAGCGGCCGCTGTCGGCAAGATCTCCGTCGCGAAAAACAATGTCCGCCGGCGGACTCAATCAGGTTTTGTCTGGTCTTCCGTCAACGTAAAAGACACGGTGTTCGAAGGCGACAGTATTTTTACCGACGATACCGCCGACGCCACGATTGACTTGGAAAACGGTAATCGCGTTCAGATCGATCCAAAATCCTTGGTGGTGGTGAAGACCCGCAACCGCGGTCTGCAAATTGACCTTCGCTACGGCTCATTGACTGGCAAGGTGAGTAAGGAAACTCCCCTTGTCATCTCACAAAACGGCGTTCTCCAGGAACTGACCGGCGAAAATGCCGAGATCCGCATCGAAAGTGTTGGCCCCACTAAAGAGACCAAGATTCGCGTCGTCAAAGGTGAAATCAAACTAAGGAAAGTAAGCACGGTCGTAAAGAAGACGAAGAATAAGGCCGAGCCGCCACCGGCGCCCGAAGACGAGCAGACAATTAAAGAAAACGAAGTGGCCGAGTTCAAGACCGACCAAGCCAACGCGGTCATCGTTCGCGATGGTGCCGAGTTGATTTTGCCTGAAAACGGAAAGACGCTGTGGTTAGGACTAGGACAGGAGATTGAATTCAAGTGGCGACTGTTAGGTAAGGATACCCTTAAGGCAAACCTTAAAATTTCAAGCGATCCATTCTTCGCCACCAACTCCCATGTTCATGAGGTCGATGGTTCAGCGCTAAAAATCGGCTCTGAGAAACTTCCGACTGGCGTCGTCTACTGGCGCGTAAAAGCCTCTGGCGGTAACACCCCAAGTCTGCCCTTTCGTCTCACTCATTACCCCGACACCCCACCGCTCGCCGTCTTTCCAAAGGACCAACAGGAGTTCGCATTCAGTCCCACCAATGGCGAAACCGGCAAACAAGTTTCAATGAGCTGGGAGGACAAATCTGGCTCTACCTCCTTTGAAGTGCAACTCGCTAACGATCCCGAGTTCCGCAAGGTGATCACCAAGAAGTCGGTCGAACTGTCCAGCGAAACTTCACCGCTTTTGACCGCGGGCAACTACTTCTGGCGTGTTCGCGGACTTCATAATGAACGAAAAAACTCTCCGTGGAGTCCTACGCTCGGTTTCATCGTCGGCGAGGAAAACCTGCAGCCCGATCCGCCTGTACTGACGCCGAACACGATCGCCTACGAAGTACCAGGCTCGGTGCTTTTACGGGCTCCGACCAATGTTTCTATGGAGGGTCGAGGGCTCACGCCGGAAAACCTGCCACCGTTTACGTGGAACACCGCTAAACATGCCGAAAGTTACGAAGTCGAGATTGCACCAAGCGATACCTTTGCCAATTCAATCAAGCATCCCCTTGGCAATGAACTCAAGTTTGCGCCTAAGGAGATTAAGCCCGGACCAATGTTCGTCCGGGTGCGCGCCAAGAGCAAAAGAGGTCTCCTCAGTCAACCTTCTGGGATTGGTCGGCTGGACGTCACTCTTCCCGCTCCAGTTCTGCATCCGATTAAACCCGAAACTCAGACCTACACCAATAAAGACGAGCTTGAACGCGGCAAACACACCTTCCAACTTTCGTGGTCTCCGCGACCGTTCGCGAACACCTATGAGCTCAATTGGGGAGCGGACTCAGACTTCAGCAAGTCCAAAAAATTCCGTCTCAAAAGTACCGGCCGGGCGATCATGGTCACCACACCGGGCGATTATTCGGCCCGCATTCGCGCGATGGGCGCCAATGGCGAACCCCTGGGGCCCTACTCACAAACACAAATCGCAAGTTACCGTAAGGAGCTCACGGCGCCACCGATTCTCGCGGTCAAGCCTGAGCCGCCACCGCCACCACCGGCTGTCGAAAAACCAAAAATTCCGGAGCGCACTGCCGCCAGTATTGCCGGCTTCGGTACCCCCAAGCCTCTTGATCCCAAGCGATCATCATCGTTTGTTTCGCTTGATGACTCCACGCCCTTTGTCAATTTCCGTTGGAAAGCCGTACGCGGAGCAAAGAAATACGAAATCGAAATCGCCACTGACGCTGACTTCGAAAACACCATCATGCAACATGATACTCTACGCATGTACTTCACTGTGAAAAAGAATCTACCCGAGGGACGAGTGTTCTGGCGGGTGCGAGCCATCAACAAGAAAAATGAACCATCGGATTGGTCAGAGGTCTTTGACCTCAACGTCCTCTACCAATAGGTTTTCCCGTTACATACCGACTACGGTGCTCGCAAATTCGGCTTCAGATCAATAACGAGCCAATCACCCTGAAGTCCAAAACGCTCTAGACCCAGAACCAACTGACTGGTCATTGCAAGGTTCGGTAGAAAGAACTCCACGCCGTCACTGATCAGCGACGAGCGTAGGCCCTCTTTTAAAAGATCCAGGCCTAGCCGCGAGTACCAGAGGTAGCGTTGGTACTCGGCTTCCCACTGGGCTTGTAGCTTCAATGTCGGACTTGAAAAACTCACTTTGAGGTTTGAACCTCCAGAGACAGGTTGAATCAATAATTGAAAGGTACTCATTATGTCCGCAGAAAAACGAATCATCTTGATGAATCTTGTGGCTTTGGGAGTGGGTGTCTCTGTCGTTGGAGCCCAAGTTAAAACATCAAGTGCGCCAGCGAGAGTCCCACCGACACTCCCTTTCCCGAACTCGCTGAGCGTACCGAGACGCGGCGCCATTGTCGCATTGAAGTCAAAGTAAAACGGTGAATTTCGTGAGTACAACATCAGCTGAGGCCAGACCCAAAACTGCTTAAAACCATTGTTCAAAAGACTCACGAAGGCCGGAACCTCCTGCCCGGCACGACGAAAGCTGTAAAATCCCGCGCGAAAGGCCATATCACTTAAAGCCTCCGGCAAATTTTTCGGCAAAGCCAAAGCATAGTTTGAAGAACGCGAAAGCTCTGCTCTCTGCGGGCCCGGGACCTCAGTCAACGCCGTCACCACTGAACTTCTAAAAACAAAATCGAGTGTCGCGCTGATCTGAAAGTTCGCATCCTTAATCGCCACGACCGCCTTTGGCGTCAAAGTCAAACTGAGGCCCTTGATACCTGTCGCCAACGATCTCGGCTGCAGAAACCATTGCCGTACCTGTGATTGGTAACTCGCCAGACGCGCGTTCACCACCGAACGCAACTGCTCACTCACATTCTCTTGGGTGCTGGCCTGAGACAGATACTCCGAGAGTCCACGACTCACCTGAGTCGCAAAGCTGCTGCCGCCCATTGAGCAGTTGAAGGCACCGATTTTCCAGGCATCAGTCGCCCATTCGGTCCGTACCCAGGGCATGTGAACCGCCGGTAAACCCTGAGAATCGACGACCGTTCGAATGGCACCGAAAAGACTCGCCTGCCCCTGGATCTCCACGGGGATGTCCTCGCATTGCCCCTGCACACGAACATTCACTTGCACATCGCCCACTTGTTTTTTGACGATCGTATCTACTTTTAGGAGCGAGATCCTAAGACTGACCGCAAGCGACTTTGCTTGCAGCGGAATCTCCGCACCGAGTACTACTGTCTTACTCGCAGTTTGCAGAACATAGTTTACCGATGCCGAGACACCACTGACATTAACAGGTACCTCGCCGCCAACGCTGACATCAGGAAGAGTGAAGGTCTCAGATCCCTGGAGAAGTGACGAAAAATCAAATTCCGGAGCAGCGAAAATCGATTCATTCAGCTGAAGAACAACCTCACTACGCACAATGCCGTCAGCCAAAGCACACGGAGTTGCCAGGAGAAACGTGAACGCCCAAAAAAGGTTTTTCGAGAATACATTTTTCATAGAAGAAGTATCGACCACACCTACGTCGAGCTGAAGGCGATGCGCTCGATTTCTTTTCATGACGAGACGCTGTCGAGAGCCTGGACGATTTACCAGTCTTTCCTCGCGCTAGACTTTAATCAGTGAGACCATACGTCACATCTCGAGAACTGAAATCCCATTTATCCGTTTGTTTGTTTGACATGACGGGTCCAGGACGTTGAGCCATTAATGTTCTCGACCAACGGCGTGGCAACGTCGGCTTTGAGCTGGAAAAAACATATGGCAGACTAGATGAAAGAACGAACTCTTAAAGACCAAGTGTCTGGATCGAGGTTTGAAAAATGGGATGGTTTTATTCCACGACTCAGCAGATGAAGCTGGTGACACCAGCGCAGGACCAGGATCGTCTTCCAGCGCCGCGCCGTCAGTTG
>SXRI01000424.1 GCA_005793615.1 Bdellovibrionales bacterium | reverse complement strand
CGCAGAAGTCGAGTGAGATCCAAAGGTAGGAACAATCGAGCGATGCGAATACTGGGTTCAGCCCGACATTCATGTGCTGGATTCACCTCGATTTCCCGGACTTCAACGGCAATTTGCGGGAGCGCACCATTGGCGAGGCTAAGGCGCGCTGATTGAAATTTAAGTCCAATTCGTTCGCCCTCACTACCGAGAGCTTGGGTCACTAAGTTCTTCACTCGTTCGGGATGAAAATAGAGTCTAAGCCCTAAGCCAGCAACACAGGCGAGAGCGGCAGTGAAAAAGAACACTCGTAAACCAAGGCCACTATCGACATAGCGGGCGCCTGAAGACCCGCCATGACCAGAGTCATGACCAGAACCATGACCAGAGCGGTCACCGGTATCTTGTGACGACGCCTTGGTTTTCGTCTTGGTGCTCGAATCGGAGCTCGTCCATAAACCCAATGCAAAACTCCAGAAGAAAACAATAGGAATTTACAAAGGACTTATCTCATTTAAAAGAGAAGCCTTTGATCTCGTATTCTTTTTCAGCTTTGGGGCTCTTGACCTGTACGGTATCACCTTTGATCTTGCCGATCAGACTGCGCGCCAAAGGTGAAAGTATTGAAATCTTACCTTGCTTAACATCGGACTCATCAACGCCCACGATTTGATAAGTCACGTCCTCATCGGTCTCAAGATCAACGAGGGCGACGGTCGCGCCAAACACAATCTTTTCGCTTTTTATTTGCGACGGATCAATCACTTCCGCACCGGCCAATTGGCCCTGAATTTCGCCGATACGTCCCTCAATCAATCCCTGACGCTCTTTGGCGGCTTCATACTCGGCGTTTTCACTAATATCACCATGCGAACGAGCTTCTTCGATCGCTTTGATCACGCTTGTACGCTCAACATGAATAAGGCGCTTGAGTTCGTCCTCGAGCTTGTGCTTGCCACGAATCGTGATCGGAAGTTTATCGGGTAGTCTTTCTGACGTCATAAGCATTTGCCCCCGCAGCCGGCCCCCTAAGGCCAGTTCAAAATATCTCAAGTACCAGGATCTTCTATGATTAAAGTCCGAGTAAACCAAAGAGTCTAGCGTACTTTGCTCAAAGCATCAACACAGACTATTTCAACTCGAGCTAGCAATACAATACTTTGCCTGCACGCCCTGCCAAGGTATTCTTTAAGCTTATCTCTACCGATTTTCGAAGTTTAGTAGTGAACCTAAGAAAAGGCGCCCTATAAAATGCTCAAAAATTTGGCCGAAAAACTGCGCTCGGCTCATAGCGTCGTGCTCTCAACCCATCGACAATGCGATGGCGATGGTCTTGGTGCGCAAATCGCGCTTTTTCATGGTTTGCGTAAGCTGGGAAAAGCTGTGCGCATCGTCAACGTCGATCGCCCTTCGCGCAAGTATTCCTACCTCGAAACGGATCGCTGGATCGATGTTTTTGTCCCCGCCGTGGTCAAAATTGAGGCGACTGATTTTGCCCTGATCCTTGATACCAACGACGGCCGCCTGGTGGAGCCGCTCTTCTCGGAGCTACAAAAAAGTTGTCGTGAAGTCCTGTTTATTGACCACCACCCGCTTCTCACCAAAGGTCCCCAGCCGACCTCGGGTTCGATTATTGATATCTCCGCCGCGAGTACCGGTGAATTATGTTATCAGTTGCTGCAGCTTCTTGGAGTGGAGCTCGATGCCACCATTGCCCGCGCCATCTACACCAGTGTGGTTTTTGACACGCAACTCTTCCGTTTCGTGAAATCGGCTCCGCAAACCCACTTGATATGTGCCGATCTGCTTAAATATGAACGTCACCCTGAAGAGGTACATCGTCATCTTTTCGCCACCTACACGGTTGAAAAAATGATGTTTCTCGCTCGCGCCGTCAGCAATGTCGAGTATCTTGCCAACGAACGAATCGCTTTCATACCTCTACGTGCTGAGGATTTTACGCCCAAGTCAGGACTTGATCGCGATGAATCTGGAGATATCATCGATCAGATCATGAACATTGGCTCCATTGAAATCGCCGCCCTATTGCGTGAAGACGGCCCTAATACCTATAAACTCTCGCTCCGCAGCCGTGGCAAAATCGAGGTCCTCACCTTGGCCGAGTCTTTCGACGGCGGTGGCCACAGTTTTGCTTCGGGAGCCTATATCATCGGACGCTTTGATGATTTACGTTTTCGAATCATCAACGCTCTGGAGGAAATGGTACCGCCCCTGGCTGTCACATCCCACGTAACACCTAGGAGACTGGCACCGTGAACGCCCACCCGCCAAGAGGCTCTAAAGGACAGCGCTCACCGCAAGATCCGGCAAACGATCTCATTTGCCTTTGCAATGAGGTCACTCGTGGAACCATTGAGGCGGCTATTCGCAATGGCGCCGACAGCATGAACAAGATCTTTGATGCTACCACCGCCGGCGTTGGCCCTTGCGGTGGATCTTGTCGCCGTAAAATGCAGCCCATGCTAGATGAATATCTCAATACCGGAACTTTCCCGACACGTGAATCTATTCCCGCCAGCGGCAAAGGAAAAGCTCGCCGCTAAATTCCTGCCGGGAATTTAGGAGCCCTTTAGTCGATAGTCGATCACTTTTTCAATATCACCTCGGCAAGCCCCACACGAAGTATTGGCAGACGTCGCCGTGCGCACTGCCTCGACCGTATGACAGCCGCCAACGATGGCCGCATCAACCCTCGCAGTCGCGACGGCACGACAATGGCAAAGTTCTTCTTCTTGGTAAGGAAACTGCCACCGCCCTTGCGCCTTAAGTATCAACTCACGCAGAAGGATAGCGGAATGAGACTTCCCTTTTGGCAAAACTAACTCGCTGACGAGCGCCCCTGGCAGGAGCTTACGCCACTCATT
>SXRI01000423.1 GCA_005793615.1 Bdellovibrionales bacterium | reverse complement strand
CCCGAATATCGGAATTTCACTTATATTTATCGGCATTCTTGAACGAACTTTTGACCGCGGTGTCAATTTCGCGCGTGCTGTTTTGATTCACTCACTATCTATTTAGCCTCTTCGTTCCAAATGGGAGCGCTTTAAAATGAGGCGCGAACCAATTCTAGAAGCGCGAGCTCCACGAACCGAGCTACGACGTAAGTCCTGTCCTGATTACAGGGGCTTGTTGCCGGGAGACCGACTCCCCTATGCTAGTTAAAAGGATTCTCCATTCAGGGAGCGTTCTAATTAGGGAGAGATGAAATAGATTTTGATTCCGCGATCCGCGCCCATAGTGATTGGAAACTCAAACTCAGCACCTATTTACGTAATCCCAACGGTTCACTTAAAGTGGCCGCCTGACAAGGCACTGCCAGCCCGTCAGGATTTTTTTTCATCGACGAGAGCGGCGATCACCAGATCGCCACTCACATTCAAAGTCGTGCGACACATATCCAGAAAGCGGTCTACACCCATGATCAGTCCCATGCCTTCAACCGGAATACCCATTTGCTGAACCAAGATCATGATCAGCGGCAATGAGCCACCCGGAACACCCGCTGTACCCACGCCTGCCAGAATCGACATCAGGACTACCTTGACCTGCTGACTGAGATCGAGATCAACTCCGTACACTTGGGCCAAAAACAAAACCGTGATTCCTTCGAAAAGAGCCGTGCCGTTTTGGTTCGCTGTACTCCCGATCGTTAATACGAAGCGCGAGATCTCAGGGGTCATCTTCAGCTTATGCTCGGCCACTTCGAGCGAGCGTGGCAAAGTCGCGTTCGATGATGCGGTGGCAAAGGCATAGAGATAAACTTCGCGACAGCCTTGAAAGAACTCCAGCGGCGAGCGCCGGGTAAAAGCTTTAAGTAGAGCGCTATAGACTATGAACTGCTGCACGAGGAGTGCCGCCACCACCACAAAAACGTAAAGCCCAAGCGAAAACAGGATTTGCAGTCCAAATTTAAAGGTCGACTGGAAGACCAGTGCGAACACCGCATAGGGCGCCAATTTCATCACCCACTCAACGATCTTCATACAGGTCTCATAACACTCTTCAAATAAACCCACCCAGCGCGGCGTGTGAGTACTTGTCCGTTGCTGCGCTAGTGCAATACCGAAAATCAAAGAAAAAAACATCAACGCCAGCATATGACCGTCGAAAGCCCTGGTCGCCGCTTCAAAAGGGTTCTTCGGTATGATTTCAAGTAACGCCTGAACCGCAGGTTTGGCCTCGGTCACGTTTTTTTGAATTTTCTCGACATTGGCAACGGCGCTTTGAGAGACCTGCGGTAACACGATCCCATCGCCAGGCCGAATCGTGTTGACCAGACCCACGCCGATAATCACCGAGAGCGCGCTTGCCAGCAGCGTAAATAAAAGGGTTTTACGCGCCACACGCACCAAACCATGATGCGAAGTCAGCTGAAAAACCCCGACAACCAAACCGCTCATCACCATCGGAACGACGATCATAAATATCCCGCGCAGAAAAATCTGCCCGAGCGGCTCGAAAATGAAGTTATTGACCCCCTGGGCGATGGGGTGCTCATAGAAGGGGTTCAGTGCCAGCCCAAGGAGCGCGCCAAGAATCAGGCCAAAGATCAACTTATAGTGTGACTTCATATTATGGAAACCTATGGCAGGTTTCCCCTCGACTCAACAGGATTCTTTACTGCGACGCCAGCTCTTTAGCACTTAAAACTAGCGGCCTGACTAAGCGAGCACCTACTCACCGTCAGTACTACCACTCGAGGAACCATCAGAAGATCCATCAAAGGAAGTGCTCATGAGATTGATTGGCACACTGACGCTCAAACGAACGATGTCGCCAGTACCATCGGCATTCACTTCGCTAGCCGAGGTCTTGACGGCAAGAAAGGACTTACGGATGTATTCAAGATTTACTGCCATGAAGGAAAGCCCCGAATAGCTAAGACCCACTTTAAGGCCCGATCCCGTCGCTGTCATGTCTCCGACGTTAGGCACGCTCTTAAAGGTCGTCTCTTGCATTAGCCCATAGCCGAGCCACCCGCGCAGGAGTGGCAAATTCATACCCATAAGTAAAAAAAGAGTTGAGCCCGAAGTATCACTATTGAGCGAACTGGGTGAAGTTCGCCTTGCTGACCCCATCTCCGAATTATAATCAAGCGAGAAGAACAGCATCGGAATCGTATAGCTTACGCGAGCTCCGAACGCGAACCCCGAGGACTCCCACTCCGACCCGCTTAATCCCGCGACCGACAGGAATTTCATTTTCCCCATGTCGTAGCCCGCATAGGGCTCCAACACAACGTCGCCAAGCGCAGGCTCGAAGCTCCACACTACGCTCAGCAGACAAAAAACAACTAGGTGCAACCTCAGCATCCCCATTTGCTCCTAATCATGATCCCTAAAAATCCAGAGGCAAGCTGACGCTTAGAAGATAAATATCGCTGGCGCCGGATACGCTCCACTCTGAACTGGCATCTTTCGATTTCGTGTAGGTATCACGAATGTACTCAAGATTGAGAGCTACAAATGGTAGCCCCGTGAAGCTCGCACCAAGTTTCATCGATGATCCGGTGCTCGTGGTTTCACCACTTGAGTCCTTGGTTTTCGAGCTTCCCATGATGGCATAACCGATATAGCCACGAATTAACGGAATCTGTGCGCCCGCCAAAAGGTACAACGCACTTGCCGAGGCATCATAATCAAGCACCGAAGGAGAGGTAACCTTAAACTTTCCGGTGAACATGCCATAATCTAGACCGAAGAAGAAAATCGGAATTGTGTAGGCCACGCGTGCGCCCAGCATCGTTCCGCTGATATCCCCTTCATAGGCGCTCGGCGAAGTAAATTTACTCTTGCCCATGCCGTAGCCCAGATAAGGCTCGATCAAAATTCCAGCGCTCGCAGTGCTGGAAAGACAGAGCACGCTCAAAACCGAAAGAACAGTTTGACGAAGTTGGAACATGATTGCCTCCTTGCAATTTGACCATATCCAATTTGATGGTAGGGGTTCCCTACTTCAGGGGCAAGGCATAAATACACCCACACCAGTCACCCTTCAACGAGTGCAAAATGGGTCGCAAGGAATGGTTGGTGGTCATTGGAAGCGAAGGCTAGAGCCATCAATGGGCGATGCACGGTTTGCACGTCTCACAGCTAGCAGGTAGCGGCAATCAGAGCTACTCACTATTATGTAACGCACCTCTACCTAGACGCGAAAGAACTCTTGAATAATAGCCATCAATCAAAGGCGAGTGCCGCTCGGTAACGAAGGCGCTGACGGATCAAATAGACCGAAGTAAATAGCAACATCAAACACCAGCCGCGAAGGTCATATACCGTCGAGCCATTATCGAGTAAGAAACCTGTCGCGAGTGCCGCGAAAAAATAAGGTTTGATCTCATAGAAGAATTTTTCCATTTTTCCCCTTCCATTTCGCTAAAGCGAATCACTAGACAAACGGGCCAGCGGCTTTAGCACTGTCTGCTTGCAGTTCAGAGTTTTGCAAATTCTTGGCCCAGCTTACTCCACCTAAACCAACGGAGGATGTGTCAGTTTGAGAAGGTCATAACCAGGAATTTTACACCTGCCCAAAAAACTTACTATCAGCGGGGCCTTTCTTCTTTTTGTCGGTGGTCCCCTTGAAACGAGCCGCATCGGCAAATCAGCATAAAGGGGGCTCGCCCCAGAAACGTCGCATCACAAGTTCTGTGCGCCGTGAAGTGTGGCGGCGGGGTCAGGGGCAATGTGTAAACTGTAAGAGCCAACACGCGCTCGAGATCGATCATCAAATGCCGGTGGCGATGGGAGGAGAATCGACGCTCGGGAACCTCAGGTTGCTTTGCCGCAACTGTAATCAACGAGCGGCGATCGCAAAACTGGGCTTTAAGAAAATGGCGCCTTATCTTGATCGACGTTCATAGACTCTCAGGCGGCAGGCACAATGCGCACATGTTGATCACCAGGGACGGCGCTACCCGAATCGCAGGTGGCTCAGTCTCCGCCAGCGACAGCCCTACCAGCGCAAAAGGCGACGACCTAACCAAGCACCGATGGCACCAAGGGCTATGACCGGAAGGTAATGCCACAAGAGCATATGGATTAAGCGATGATCGTGGCAAATAAACTGTGCACCGAGCGCACCAAAGGCGGCGGCCGCCAGCGCTGTGAAAAATCCGACCCGGCCCAACTCCAGTGGAGCAGCTCGCTTCAGCATGAAGAACAAATACGCACCTGGAATCACCGCGAGCACGATGATATCGCGCATGCACGCGAAATGAAACCCACGACTGCTCTCACCGCTCGTGAACACACCTAAGACAATGACCAGCAACCAAACGACCACTGTGACAAAAGGCACACTACGCACCCAGGACGACGAACGCCCCGGTACACTCATCAGAAAGGCTGCGACTGCTGAAAGGCATGCCAACGCGATCGTAGCTACGGCTTGGGCAATAAAGGAAAACTCCCATATCGCTGTTTCCAGATCGGCGCGAAGACCTAGCAGCGCCACTCCAATCGCAACACAGAAAAACGCACCTGAGAGTGCTCGCACGACACGACGTAGAGGAGAAGCTAAGGGCTTCACCGCAGAGCTCTGTTCAGCCAGAAGATGGATGAGTTTGTCAGTTTTCATTTTCGCACGACTCCCAGAAAGCGCCGCAAAGTTTCATAACCACGAAAGGCAGTCACTTTCACAGCACTCTCACTCATCGACAATTTTTCAGAAACATCACGAACACTTAG
Organism: Bdellovibrionales bacterium; assembly: GCA_005793615.1. Taxonomy (GTDB): domain Bacteria; phylum Bdellovibrionota; class Bdellovibrionia; order Bdellovibrionales; family JAMPXM01; genus SXRI01. The sequence goes on along the minus strand of SXRI01000423.1, from coordinate 613 downwards.
CTCTTCGAGCTTAAGAAGTTCAATCACTCGCCGTTGTTTCTCAGGCAACTGTTCAAGTAGCTCTTGAATATCTTGTTCAATACCTTCGGCCGCTTCAGAGTTCGAGTGCCTGCCCAAGATCGATGATTCAAGGATGTCATGAGTGACCTCGTTCTTTTCAACGCGCCGAAAGCGTCGATAGAAATCAATCATTCGATTGCCCGAAATAGCAAAAAGCCACGGCCCGACCGGACGATCAGGAAGATAGGTATGGCGGGCACGATGAATCGCGAGCAAGGACTCCTGCAATACGTCCTCGACCATCTCCTCACTCTCCATGCGCTTACGCAGAAACGCACGCAAGACGTCGGCCGTACGAGCAAGAAACTGCTCGTAGGCCTTACGATCTCCGCCCTGGGCAGCGACTAAGAGCTGAGCTAGGTGCTGTTCTTCATCTTTGTTCAATAGGCATATCCATCATGTTTCGGCCCCCACATCCCTACCTCTATCAATATGACAATGCGTCGGCGTTACGACTTCGGTTACATTCGAGAAAAAAATATTTCCTGTAACTATAACCACGCGTACTCGCAGTTAGAGACGAGAGGCACTTGAATTGGCAAGTGCCTCAAAT
>SXRI01000422.1 GCA_005793615.1 Bdellovibrionales bacterium | reverse complement strand
TATCTGTCAAAGTACTAGTCCCTCGCCCGGTTTTGCGGGTCGACTGCATGTCTTTTCGGTTACTCATGACGCGAGCATGAGGATGACCCGTCGAGCAATTTACCTGTTCGCAAAAAGTGATCGTTTTGATCTGGTCTTGAAGGCTCAAATTGAGATAAGTTAGATTCTTCGGGGTAGAGTTCTTCTCGGCGAGGAGGCCCATGAATCCGTCCATGTCTCTTGAAGACATCATCCGTCTCGGAATTGAGCAAAAGGCCACTGATATTCATCTTGAAGCAAAAACTCCGGTCACCTTTCGCGTTAGTGGTGGCCTGAAACGGATGCAGGGGAGTGTTGAGGCTTCAGTACTTCGAGCCTTCGCCACTAAGCTGTTAACCGAAGAGCAGATGCAGACCTTTCGTTCTCGTGGCTCGGTGGATCTCTGTCGCACCGTCAGCGGCATTCAGTGTCGAATCAATGTCATGCGCAGTGATCACGTAACCGGCTTTGCGATTCGACTTCTGTCGTCGGCCGTGAACTCACTTGAGGGATGCAATCTTCATCCCTGTCTGGGTGAACTCATTGAGCGCGAGTCAGGGCTAATCATTTTAACCGGCCCCACGGGTAGCGGAAAAACCACCACTCTTGCGGCTCTCATTGATGCCATTAATGAACGAGACAGTCGGCACATCATTACCCTTGAGAGTCCCATTGAGTATCGTCACCACTCGAAAAAGTCACTTATTCGCCAGCGGGAAATCGGCGCTCACACGCCGAGCTACGAGCAGGGCCTGCTTGATGCGCTACGTGAGGATCCCGATGTCCTTGTGGTTGGTGAAATGCGTGATCCTGAGGCGATGCGCTTGACGCTGAATGCGGCTGAGACCGGGCATCTGGTTCTGGCAACCATGCATTCGGCCTCGGCGGTCGATGCGGTTTACCGGATGATGATGTCGTTTGCGCCAGAGCGGCAGTCAACGATTCTCGCGCAGATTGCCGATACCCTGGTGGCGGTGATCAGTCAGAAACTCACCTACCGTAGTGACGAGCGTCTATTGGTGCCTTGTTGTGAGATTTTGATGGGGACCTATCCGACCCGCAATATAATTCGTAAAGGTGATGTGAGTAAACTGCCGTCGATTCTACAGACCGGTGGACCAGAGGGAATGTTTACCTTTGAGCGCTATCAAGGGTGGTTGGATGCGAAGTCCACTTGGCAGCATCCCGCTCCTCCGAAGCTTACTCCCGTCGAGCCATCGGACGATTCCGATGACGAAGTGCCTCTGACGATGGTTGCTCCCAGAAACCATGGTGCTGAGATTAAACCGCGGCGCCTTCGTGTTGAAACTCCACCCACAGAGTGGGTAGCGCCTGAGCCTGACGATGCCAGCATCGAGTCTGACGAGATTGAACAGCGCACTAATAAGTCGAAGGTGGCCTCTTCAGGAAAGACTCAAGTTTCGATGCGGATTCATAAAGATGGCCGTATCGAGATTCCCGAGCTCGATCTCGATCTCGATGAAATTGTGAAAGAGTTTAAGAATCGCTCTGAGTGAGATCGGCTTAAAAAACTACTGAACGCAAGAGGGATCGCCCGGTAGACAGCCATTCATGTCCATGCCCGGTGGCGGTGGCATCGGTGGCAGTGGTGCCATCTGTGGAGCGGGCTCGTAGCTATGCACCGGTGGCGGTGGTGGATCATTGCGAGGTGGCTCATAAGCCGGAGGCGGAGAGTTTGAAACCCGCGCTCCAGGATTGGCGATTCTCGGTGCCTTGATGGAACTCTTTGACGCCGGAATACGACCTTGGTTAGCTAGGTAGGCTTTGGCTACGGTTTTTGCTTCGGTCTTGGTGCACGATTTTTTGTTCTTCTGAATTGCGCACGCAGTTTTCAAGGAACGGCGGGCGAGCTTGCGTGTGGCCGGAGTGTTTTTACGCAAATCAGACATTCCGACTTCAAAACACGCGTTGGCATCACGCTTGGCTTCACAGCTCTTGCGAAGATCCACTTCGGAAACGGCGTGGGCTTGAGGTGCTAGACCCAAGAGAAGGAGCAGAGAAAGTGCCACTGACAGTGCCACTGACAGTGCCACTGACAGTGCCACTGACAGCGAGACTGGCAGCGAGACTGACTGCGAGACTGGCGTGCTAAAGGTGATGGTGTTGATGAGGCTCTTTGTTGTCATAAAAGTGGTCTTCATGTTGACTCCCATGAAAACCTTTCGGCTTCTTCTGGACTCGACTTAAGACACGAGCGTGAAATTCATTAATGCAAAGCGGCGTTCTGCGCCAGTCGGCGCGTGCCTCAAGATGAGACAGTCTCCAGATAGTCGCAAATAAAGCGCGATGCTTGTTCTGACTCGAGAAGCGATGCTAAATTGTGGACTTACAGCGGAGAAAAGAGTCATCGATGAGTACAAAAATGCAAATTGAGGTGGAACGATTTCCGATCGCCGGTCGCTTTACAATTGCACGTGGCTCAAAGACCGAGGCTGTGGTCGTGACCGTGAAACTTGTGGCGACCGTAAATGGCAGCCAAGTTCAAGGGTGGGGGGAGTGCGTGCCGTACACCCGCTATGGTGAAACCGTAGATGGCGTGGTGAAAGCTCTCGAGTCGATTCGTGATTCGGTGGAGGCAGGAGCGGATCGCCTGAGTGTACAGACGCTTAAGCCACGCGGAGCAGCTCGAAATGCATTGGACTGTGCCTTTTGGGACTTGGAGGCGAAGCTGACGGGGGTTCCCGCGTACCGACGAGCAGAAGTCGCTGCGCCTCGCTCGGTGACCACGGCCTACACGATCAGTCTTGATGAACCTTCGGCAATGGCCGCGAGTGTCTTGAGGGCGATCGATCGTCGGATTCTAAAAGTGAAGCTCGGCGGCTCAGGTGGTGACCTCGAACGAATTCGTGCGATTCGTGAGGCCGCACCTCATGCGACTTTAATTGCTGATGCCAATGAGGGTTGGACTGAGGAAAATCTCGATGAACATTTATTTGCGTGCGCGGAGGCGGGTTTTTCGCTGATCGAACAACCATTGCCGGCGGCGCGCGATGAATTTTTGCGCCAACGTGGCCCATCAGCAGTGCCCTTATGTGCAGATGAGAGCGTTCATGATCGCGCGGGCCTGGAGCGTCTCAGAGGGCTCTATCAAGTGGTGAATATCAAACTTGATAAGACCGGAGGTTTGACCGAGGCACTGTTGATGGCGCGTGAGGCGGAGCAACTTGGCTTTCGCATCATGGTTGGTTGTATGGTGGGGACTTCGTTATCCATGGCACCGGCGTTTCTTTTGGCTGGGAGAGCGGAGTTTGTGGATCTTGATGGTCCGCTCCTCCTGGCGCGCGATCGAGACAATGGTCTCAGTTACGAGAGAAGTGTCATTTGTCCACCTGAACCGACACTTTGGGGCTAGACTCCAAGAACCTTTACCGTGAAGACTTATGAAGTCTAACATCAATGAATGATGACGATGAAGAGCCGGTTGTTCATTTCATTTATTTCCTTTGTGGGAATTGCCAATGCCAGTGCCAGTGCCAATGCCAATGTGTCTGTTGAAATAGCAAGTGTTGCCAGTGGCGCTGGTGAAACGGATGTTAAGACTCCGGAGAGCGGCTCGTCAGCGACGGCCGCGGGCGTTAGTGAAGCTCCGGAAAATGTCTACGTGAAGCCGATTGCGCCAAGCAGCGGCGGCAATGACCCCATTCGAATTCAGTTGTTGGGTGAACCCAGTTCCCTTGATCCTGCTCATCTCGTTGACCAATATGGTCTTTCGGTCATGCGCAATGTTGTACAAGGTTTGTTTAAGCTTGATCACAATGGCAAGTTGGTGCCAGGCCTGGTTGATTCCTATGAAGTGTCACATGATGGGCTGATTTATCGTTTTAAAATCAAGAAAAGCGCCAAATGGTCTGACGGTCGCGCGGTCACGATCGAGGATTTTATTTATGGACTTCGGCGAGCGGTGGATCCGAAAGTGGCCTGTGCCGATGCCGATTCATTTTTGGCCATCGCCAATGCGCGTGAGATTTTTTATGGCAAGGCCGCAGTTGAATCTCTGGGAGTGAAGCGTGTTGGTGATGAGTTGCGAATTGAACTGGCACGCCCTGATCCCGCGTTCCTATTGGAGCTCAGTATGCCTTCGGCGGGGCCGCTAAGAAAAGACCTGATCGAAGCCAACAAAGGAAAATGGAGTTTCCGGCATCCGGTAACCGGTGACTACATGATTGTTTCACAAACCCCTGAGATGATCGAACTCGTGCCAAATCCGCAAATCCGACCTCGCGGTCATCGCCCGATCACCTTTAAGCTGGTACAAGATGGAGCCGAAGGCCTTCGCCAACTTGAAAGTGGCGAGCTTGATATTTTGACCCGCATCCCGATGGCCTCGATCAATGAGATGCGTGACAAGGGACTTTTGAAGAGCGTACCGAGCACCACGATTTTCTATATCTCTTTCAATCTGTCAAAACCACCGTTCAGCCGCCTGGAATGGCGGCGTGCAATCGCTTCCGCGGTTGATCGTAAAGCAATCGAAGCGAAGCTACAGGGAACTTTTCGGGCAGTGACCAGTTACCTACCCAAAGAGCTTGACGGCGCACTCCCGTATTCGCCGGTCAAGGATCAGAGCGCGGTAAAACTGGTAAAAAAGGCGATCGCCCAAGGGCAAATTGTTAAGACTCCGATACGATTCGCGTTCGCGAACTCAGAGGTCAATACCTTAATGGCCGAGTCTGTCAAAGAGGACTTGATCAAGACACTGGGTCTTGAGGTCGTTACTGAACCAACGGATTTGAAAAGTCTTTTAGTGCGCCTGACTAAAGATCCGCCCGAGATATACTTGCTGGGTAAGACCGCTAACTTCAACGACTCGATCACCCACTTGGCCGCCTTTTCCAACATTCCTGATGCCAATTATTCACGCTACCGCAGCTCTGCCTACGAGCATCTGATCAATGAGATTCGCTTAAATCCCAACAGCGCCAAACGAATCGACCTTGCTCGGCGCGCGAATCTCACCTTGGTCAGTAAAGATGTGGTTTTGGTACCGCTTCTGATGCGCTATCAGACTTTCGGTGTCAGCTCTAAAATCAAGGGCTTTCGCGCTAGCCCCTATCAAATCATTCAACTATCGGCACTGCGTAAGTAGAGAAAACTTACGGTATTTCTTGGACGCTCTGGCTGATCATCCATCCATCCATCCATCCATT
>SXRI01000421.1 GCA_005793615.1 Bdellovibrionales bacterium | reverse complement strand
TAACATTTATTTACCGGTAAACACGCGAGTGTCTCAAATTGGGCAGGACTGATGCATCTGGTCCTTTGAACTGTCAGGCCTTGACGCCTCCACGCCGTCCCTTCAGACTAAAAAGATATGCAGCAAAGAGTTAAAAAAGCCTGGGGAGCTGGCGTCGCGGTTGGCGGATTTTTGTTAATCGGCACCTTACTTTATTCGGGGACCGGTAACGGTCTTGTGGTACCGATTTCCGGCCTTCACCCCAAACAGGCAATAGACAAAGAGTTTTTGGCAAATCAACTAGGTACGGCCATTCGTAACAACAGCTTCCCCGAAAAATTCGCACTTGAGGTGGAGGGGGCGACGAAGCAGGCGAGTGTACAATACACCTTGAATGAAGCCGCTCAGGCCGAAATGCAAAAGTTAATGGGGCAGTACAAGCCCGACTACGGTGCATTTGTGGCCATGGATGCGAGAACTGGCCGAATTCTTTCAATGGTGAGTTATTCGAGTCGACTTGGGGCCGAGAACCTCACTTTACGGGCTACGTTCCCGTCGGCTTCGATTTTTAAGGTGGTTACCGCGAGCGCGGCGATTGACTTGAACAAGGCCTCGCCTAACACGGTGGTGCCATTTAATGGCGCACTCCATACTCTTTACAAAAAGAACGTTGAAAGCACAAAAGAGACCCGTTGGACCCGGCACATGACCATGCGAGAGGCCTTCGCGCGTTCAGTGAACGTCTTTTTTGGTAAACTTGGCCTGTTTTATGTTGGGCCCCGTAACCTCGAAATGTACGCTGAACGTTTTCTGTTCAATCACCCGATTCGCGCTGATGTGCCGGTTCAAACTGGATACGCCAAAATCAGCAGCGAAGATCCGTGGAGCGTGGTCGAAGCCGCATCGGGATATACTCGGGAAAATACCATGAGCCCTCTGCACGGTGCCTTGATCGCGGCGGCCGTTGCCAATGACGGTGTGATGATGGAGCCGTACTTAGTTGATAGTTTACATAACGAACGTGGTGAAACCATGTATCGTGGTGAGCCTCAACAGGCATCGGTAGTTGTCGAGCCTCAGTCGGCCGAGGACTTGAGAGAGCTTTTCCAGCAGACCGTGCGTTCGGGAACATCTAGACGGTCGTTTCGTCAAATCGTACGCCGCCGTTCCTATGACGACGTGGAGTTTGGCGGCAAAACGGGATCGTTGATGGGTGCAGACCCACACGGCAAATGCGATTGGTTTGTTGGCTATGCCAGGTATCGTGATCAGCGTATTGCCGTTGCGGCGCTAACCGTGAATGAAAAGAAGTGGAAAGTAAAATCCTCCATGCTGGCGAAGCTCTTCTTCCAAAAGTATCTTAAAGACGCCAAGGCGAACGAGTCTATAGCGGACGCGCGCTAAGATACCGGCTCTGTAGAAAAAATTGACATTTTTTTCGACTTTTTAAGTACGCTCCAAGCCCTTTGCTGGAGCGGCGTACGTCATTTTTCTCGACAGTTTTTTTCAACTTCCTCGTGCCGGGCTCCCTAAACAGGGTTTTTTGTTTCTTTAATGAGCCAAGTTGGCACAACCGCAAATGAATCCTAAAGAAATGATCTCCGTCGTCGATGAGTCATCAGCCAAAAGGACGGAGATGACCTTATGTCAGATACGCTTCCAAAAATCCAGGTCGAGTTCTATATCGCCAAAGGCGGGGCGAACTTCGGACCCTTCACGATCACGCAAATCGCGGATTTGATCGCTAGGACCGAATTTGCCGTTACCGACTTTGTCTATGAAGAGGCTCGCGCCGAATGGATCACACTTATGGAATGCGAGGCGCTGAAAGAACATTTGCGCCGAAGCAAGCCGACCGCACCGCCGCCCAATGCCGCGCAAAATGTCCAGCCTCAGGCGCCGAGCGCGCCTTCGAGTTCCGTGAAAGCGGCAGCACTCGCCAAGCCTGCCTTCGCGAAACCGGCTTGGGCAACCACGCCGCGTGACGATGCTTGGTACATTCAGAAGAACGGCGAACGCCATGGACCATTCACTTATTTAGAGATGGTGCGTGGTCTTCAAGAAAAGACCGTCTATGAGTTCGATTTCGTGTGGAAAGAAGGTATGGAAACGTTCATGCGTATCGCTGAGCACCCATCGTTCTTGCCTGAGCGAATTCGTGACTTGCTCACGCAGAAAGCGGCTCCCGAGCAGCAAGCGTTCGTGAAGCGTCAGCATCCGCGAGTGAAGTTTGAGAGCGAAGTGATCGTTCATGACGATCGCGATGTGTGGATGGGACAAGCGTTCGAAGCCAGCGTCGGCGGCTCAGGAGTCGTTATCGAGAACTCCCGCCTGACTCCAGGACAAATGGTGCGAATTCACTTTGCGCCCACCGAAGGTCTGCCGGCGTTCAACGCGCTCGGCGAAATCGTCGGTAAGACTTATTCCAAGACTGTTCGCGGCGCGAAGTCTCCGGTGAAGTACTCAGTGCGATTCGTCAAGCTCGATGGTTCGGCGGAACCGCAGGTACGAGAGTATTTCGCCCAGATCACAGGCGCGACCGGTAGTGGTGTTTAGCAAAAATGTTTTTAAGAAATGAATTTTAAGAGAATTTTATAAAGAAAATTAGGGGGACGTAATGGATACACTGATGAAATTTGCCGTTGATAACTACTTAATCGATGCGGTGATCGGAGTGCTTGGGCTCTTCGGTTGCGCTCTGATTATCGAGAGAATCAAGGCACTCTACTTTACTTATTCGATGGACGCGGACGGGTTTATGGCGAAGGTCATCAAGATGGTCGAAGGCGATCATATCGATGAGGCCATTACGTTCTGTGCAGCCAACGCCAACAAGCCGATGGCCCATGTGGCAAAACGCGTGCTCGAGCGTTCAGATCGCGACGATCATGCGATCGATCAATCATTGGATATCGCAGCAGCGGAGGTCGCACCTGGTTTGGGTCGCAACTTAGGATACCTGCAAATGGTATCGAACGTCGTTACCCTTGTGGGTCTGCTCGGTACGGTTGTCGGACTGATCATGTCGTTCAAAGCGGTGAGCTTCGCCGATCCAGCGCAGAAACAGACGCTTCTTGCTGACGGTATCTCACTTGCCATGCATGCGACGGCGGCCGGCCTTTTGGTCGCGATCCCGGTGATGGTATTTTACTCATTCTTGCACGCTCGTCAGGGAAAACTCTTTGGTGAAATCGACCGCAATGCCGCGAAACTGATCGAGGCTCTGAAGGGTCGTCATCACGGAGCCTTTCACGCCAGTGTCGCTTACCCCGCTGCGGTTAGCGCCGATAAAAAGCGCGCGCCTGTAGGCAAAGCAGTTTGAGTCGAGAGAGTATTCGCCTTTTTATGACAGAGGGAAGGGCCCATGAGATCATTCAAGTCACGAGTCGATGATGCAACATTCGAATTGAACCTGGCGCCGATGCTCGACATCATTGTGTCGATCGTCCCCATGCTGTTGTTGAGCGTGGCGTTCATTCATGTCACCGTGATTGAAACTCCCATTCCTCAGGCTGTTGAGAAGGCGATCGCTGCAGCGAACGAAAAAAATAAAGATCTAATTTCTGTTACTTTAAGTGTTTCCAAGACATCTGGGTTTCGCTTCACTGTGAACGACAACGGTCAAACGAAAGAGACCGTCGTAGCAATGAAGGGAGACAAGTTCGACCTTGAGGGTTTGCACAAAGAGACGCTCTCCCTCAAGCAGAACTACCCCAATGTATTTCGTCTCGAACTGAATCCAGAGGAGAATGTGCCGCTCGAGGACATTGTACAGGTTATGGATAAAGTTCGAACCTCAGTGACATCAGCCGGTGAACCGAAATTCACTATTAAAGATGAGGCCGGCAAGTCAATTGAGACCAACTTGTTGTTCCCGGACGTCGTGTTCGGCAACGTGGCGGGAGGCTGATCGTGGCAAGGCGTGGTGGTTTCACAAAATACATGGATCGAAGGTTGTCATCGACCTTTAAGATTCAAGTGACGTCGATGGTGGATATGTTCGTAATCCTGCTGGTGTTCTTGCTGAAGAGCTATTCCACCAGTCCGGTTAACATCACACCGAGCGACAAGCTTCAGCTGGCGGTTTCGACGAGCACTAAAGACCCGGTCGATGTGTTGAAACTCGTGGTTTCAAAGGTCGGCATCTTCGTCGAAGACAAGAAGATCGTGGATTTCAATCAGGGAGCGCTCGACGTAAAGGATGTCGATGCGGCCGATACCCAGTTTATCCGAACTCTCTATAACGAGTTGGATGAACAGGCAAAGAAGGCGCGAAAGATCGCATCCGTGAATGAGGAAATCGAATTTGATGGCAAAGTCATCATGCAGGCTGATCGCTCGCTTCCTTATGAACTGCTTCGCAAGGTCATGTACACGTCAATGATGGCCGGTTACTCGGACGTAAAAATCGCAGTTGTTACTAAAGATTGAATTCGAGGATTAAACAATGGGATTGCCGGAGATTCTGGTTGAACACAGGAAAAGCGAAAAGAGCCGAAAGGTCGTACGCGTACGACCCGAACGGAAACTCTTCGTAATTGGATCCTCTGCCCACGCTGATCTGCGAATCAGCGGAGAAGGTGTCGAAGGATGCCATGCTGCTCTTCGTTTCAGGTCCCCCTATTGGTACGTCTGTGACCTTAGTGGCGGTGAAAGCGTAAAAGTCGATGGCCAGGTCGCGACTGAAGCCAAACTTGATGGATCTGTGGTCATTGAAATCGGTAAGCATCGATTGCAACTGGTGACTCGTGAGCGCGCCACCGATCTCTTTAAGCAAGAGGACCGAGCCCCCGGAGCGAATCTCGATTTACATCAGGTCGTGGTACGTGCCCGTGGCCGTGTTGTTGAAACCAAGATTCTTCCGGCCGATAAGCCCTTTATCTATCATGATAACGATAAGCAGGTAAAATTACCGCCACCGAAGGATCATAATTGGACGAGTTCGACCCATGGACACCGCGTTGTTCAGCAGCGACTGGTGACCTCCCAAGAGATACTCTCGAGCGAAAAGGTATCGTTTGATCGTGATTTACGTAAGCCCTTGTTGCTTGCGCTGTTGTTTTTCGCGGTGCTTTTTTCAGGGGTGTTCATTTTGAGCCCTCGTGGCGATCAGAAGACCGAAGTCGTTCTCGACAACAAGTCGCTCGACATCATCTATAATGCCAAAGCGGTGAAGAAGAAGAAGATCGAATCGCAAAAGGTCGTGAAGACCGCCAAAGCAAAAGCTGGCGGTACTAGTAATGCAGCGAACGCTCCGGTGGCTCCGTCGAATGCTCCGGAGGAATCGATGGCCCCGAAGGCCTCAGACAAACCTTCAGCGGCTTTGACGAGCTTACGTCAGTCAGGACTGTCAAATCTCGTGGGTAAGATCGCCAAGCGCGCCAATAAACAGGGCGTGTTGGTGGCGGCTCAAGGTGTGAGTGCTGACAACAGCGGTGCGGGCCGGGCCTTTTATAGCACGGGTACGAGTCTTAACGGCGGCGGCGGTTCGGCTGCAAAAGAGGGTCCGAGTTTTCGACTCGGTGGAATCGCTACCAAGGGACGCGCTGGCGGTACCGGAAACTTCAAAGAGGGCACCGCACTTGCCGGCGGTAACGTAGGATCGGGTGATTTGGTGGCGATGGTCGACGAAGAGACTGTGATCGAAGGCGGTCTTGATCGGGACGCTATTGCTGAAGTGATTCGCCGTAACCTCGGACAGATTCGTTACTGCTATGAGCGTCAGCTCAGCTCCAACCCCGAACTCTACGGTAAGGTTTTGGTAAAATTCACAATTGGAGCGGCGGGCGAAGTGGCTGAGTCGAGGGTCGATACTTCGACTCTGAAGAGCGCGATGGTCGAGGGATGTATCATGCGTCGCATGGCGAACTGGAAGTTCCCGGAACCAAAGGGCGGAACACAAGTCAAAGTTTCTTATCCTTTCCTGTTTAAGGCGAATTGATCAGAGAGAGTATCGTGTGTTAGGTTGCACCGGACTGAGAGCTCCGGAGCAACGCTTGTCTATTGACGATCAAACTGTATTTCCAACCCCCCGCCTACAAGCGGTCACCTTTGAGGTTCTTCGCCATGAAACTGATTTCGTGGCAATTGATAAGCCTCGAGGTTTTCACGTACATCAGCCGGAGTATCCGCGGCGGCGAGTAGCACCAGAAGTCGTTTGTCTTGCCAACCTTCGCCGACAGCTGAATACCTTTCTGTTTCCGGTTCATCGCCTGGATGTGGCGACAGAGGGCGTGTTGGTTTTTGCTCTGAACAAACCGACAGCAGCTGATCTTTGCAGGCAGTTCCAAAACGGTATCGTGAAGAAAACCTATTTTGCGATGGTGCGTGGCTGGCCTGAAGACGAAGGTGTTATTGATTGTCCGCTGGCCTTGGATTCCACAGGTGATGAAGTGAAGGCGTGTACTCGTTTTGTGACTCATGCCCGAATCGAGTTACCTTTTGCTGTTGGCAAAAGACATGCGACTTCGCGGTATGCGCTGGTCGAAGCCTTTCCGGAAACCGGTCGATATCATCAAGTACGTCGTCATATGGCTCGTATTTCGCACCCGTTACTGGGCGATGCGACCCATGGTGATTCTCATCACAATCGTTTTTTTCGCGAACAATTGGGATTGCCGGGCTTGTGGTTGAAAGCGAAGACGATCGAGTTTGAACACCCGGTCAGTCGCGAAACGGTCAAAATTGTGAGCGAATGGACGCCACGTTGGCTGGAGATGTTCGCGCAGTTCGAATTCGCAGTTCCCACTTCTACTTGAGTTTGAATCCAGCCAGCAGAGCTTTGAATTCACGATAGGCTTCGCCCGGATCTTTGGAATCGGCGATCTGCGTGATCACATAGGTTTGTTCGTCAAAGAAAACCGTGGCGCTGAGAATAGCCGCATTCGCTGTTGCCTTGTTCTTTCCAAATGCTGTTAGAAGGCGGGCAGGTTTGCCTGCTACGGTGAGCGACTCGGTTTCGATCGTGCCGCCTTGAATGGTGGTCGATAGGGCACGGCTGACTTCGGTTGCTGATCGACGGGTCACTTCGTCAAAGTCAGGCGGCAGGTACTGTTGGCTTATTTGCGTGACACCAATTACAAATCCCTCTTCGAAGCTATCCAGCAGAC
>SXRI01000420.1 GCA_005793615.1 Bdellovibrionales bacterium | reverse complement strand
CGAGCGCCTTGATCAAGCGCTTGCGCTCTTAAACGATGCCCTACGCGGAAATAAGCGTATTTATGTTTGCGGTAACGGAGGTTCGGCAGCCATTGCCGATCATCTTTGCTGTGACTGGACCAAAGGAACCTTCATTCCTGGCCAACCGGCTCTGAAAACACATTCCCTCGTTGCTAACAACGCCTTAATGACTGCGCTCGGCAACGACTATGGCTATGAAAAGACCTTCTCCACCCAGGTTGAGATCTATGGTGAGAGTGGTGATGTTTTGGTAGCGATCTCGTCGTCGGGGAATAGTCCGAATATCGTCGGCGCCGTAGAGGCCGCTCGCTCCAAGGGCTTGAAGGTTCTCGGGCTCAGTGGATTTTCCGGTGGAAAACTCGCGCTACTTTCTGATGTGAGCCTGCATGCGCCCTTTGATAACTACGGACTCGTTGAGGATTGCCATCAAATTCTCATGCACGTCTTAAGTCAGTACTTAGTCCGGCAGATCGAGGCAAAGACTTGATCTCACTTGCCGGCCAGCGGCCCACCTCGCTACCCTGTTAAGGTACTGTTGCTTCTAACAACTAACAGGAGTTTCGCATGCTGCGCACACGGAAGTTCACGGCAATTTTAGTCTGCATTTTTGTTCCACTTTTTGTGATTGCCAGTCTTTCTGGTTGTAGTGGTAAATTTAAAGACAAAAATGAAAGGATCGACCCCCGTGGCGGCATTGAAAAACCCCAACCTTCCGATTTTGAAGGTCCAGTAGCAGACTTTGACGGCAAATGGACCGGTCCCTGTAAGCTATTTCCCGATGAAGGCAGCCAACTCGAGTGCACGGCCGAGGTTGATATCCGTCAGGTGAGCATGCTGCAGACCGAGACGATCACTTTTACCTTCAAATACCGATTGGGAAATAGAGAGCTCTCCAGTCCCCTGATTCTTCCGCCGTATTTCATCAGACAGAATAGTCTTAGCGACGGAACGAAGACCCTCGGGCAAATCGGTCGCGGAGCCTTTAGTGTCGTAGAACCGACATTCGCCGGGTTTGTCGTTCGCCAACTTGGCGGCAAAATCGGGGTTATGGCGGTACGAGTTCCGAGCCTGAACTTTACAGATGACGCGTTTACATTTGACTTAATGGCCGCTTCTTCGGCATGTCCTTCAGGGTACTGTTTTCAAGCGTCACTGAGTAAAAAGTAAGCTCAGGGACTAACTCTAGGATTACCTAATGGAACCAGCGCGGCGGCAACTGACACGACTTTTTTCCGATGTTTTCACAGCCAAGGGCTTCGATGCGAAGCTAGGCTCGGTCTCAGTCTCCGACCGTCCGGACTTGGCTCAGTTCCAATGTAATGGCGCTCTCGCCGGAGCAAAATCACTGAAGCGCAATCCCCGCGAATTAGCGACCGAGATCATTGGCGCTGTTGAAGCTTTGGCAAGTCAACGCTTTCCACTTAACGACCGCCCGAACGATCAACTGAAAGACGCAACGGCAAAACCCTTTACTCTTTCGATCGCCGGACCGGGGTTCATTAACATAGTCCTTCATGATGAACTCCTCGTGCAGTTTGTTCGTGGACAGGCTGCAGATAAGGCTCGCCTCGGCTGCGAACCTACCGCTTCGCCTCGAACGGTGGTCATTGATTACGGCGGACCCAACGTCGCCAAAGGAATGCACGTTGGCCATTTGCGTTCGTCCATCATCGGTGACAGCATTGTGCGAATTTATCGCTTTATGGGCGACAAAGTCATCGGTGACAATCATGTCGGTGATTGGGGAACGCAAATGGGAATGCTCATTTGCCAGCTCCGTGAAAAGCAGCCTCAGCTCCCTTACTTCGATCCCGGTTTTTCCGGCACCTATCCTTCTGAATCTCCGGTCACCCTGCCAGATCTTGAAGTCATGTATCCGGCGGCAAGTAAACGTTATGAGACTGATGAAACATTTAAAGCTGAGGTTCTACGCGCAACCGACGAACTTCAATCCGGGCGGCGTGGCTATAAGGCCTTATGGCAACACTTTGTCAACGTGACCGTGAGCGATCTCACACGTGACTACGAGAAGCTTGGTATTAAATTTGATTACTGGCTCGGTGAGAGTTTTTACGAAGAGCGTATGCCAGCTCTGGTCGAGCGCCTTAAGGCCTCGGGCCTCACGGAAATGAGTGAAGGAGCTTTGATCATTCCGCTGGCGAATGAACAGGAACCCGAGATGCCGCCGCTGATCTTAGTGAAATCGGGTGGCGGGTTTCTATACCACACCAGCGACCTTGCAACTTGTGAATATCGGGTTGAACACTTCAAGGCCGATCTCGCGCTCGCGGTTGTCGATGCTCGGCAGACAATGCATTTCAAGCAGGTTTTTAAAGCAGCACGTTTAACAGGGCTCACCGGCAAATGCGAGTTCGTGCATTTACCTTTCGGCACCATGAATGGTACCGATGGTAAACCATTTAAGACACGTGCTGGCGGCGTCTTGAAACTCAAAGACCTTATTCAAATGGTCAACGACGAGGCTAAGAAACGCCTTGGTGAACTCGCTGTCGATCGCCCCTATTCACCCGAAGAGCTGGAAGAAATTGCCAGCAAAGTTGGCGTCGCCACACTTAAGTATGCTGATTTGAAACACAATCGCTCTGCCGATTACGTCTTTGATTTGGAAAAATTCGCCAAGTTCGAAGGTCACACGGGGCCCTATCTGCTTTATGCTACTGTTCGTATCAAATCCATCTTGCGCAAAGCTCTTTCACAAGGACTGTCGGCTGGCAAAATCATCGCGCCCACTCGTGAATCCGAGCGACGGCTGATGCTGGAAATGCAGCGCTTGGCCGATGTACTCACGATGACGTACAATGAGCGTGAACCCCATCATCTTTGCGAATACGGATTCAACGTCTCGCAAGCGTTTAATACTTTCTATACTGATTGCCACATCCTGCGCGAAACCGATCCAGATCGGCAAGCTTCGTGGTTAGCGTTGGCGACACTTGCGCACGACCATTTGGAGTTCGCTCTCGGCCTCCTCGGTATCTCCGTCCCCGATAGGATGTAAAAACTGAACCGGTCGGATCAATTGTAACGAAGAGGTGTCAGCTTCATTAATTCGTTACTATCTTTGAAGTCTGCAGGAATAGTCGTCGTAAATTCAATATGCAGATTATCTCTGATTACTCGTGTGATTTTATGGCAATCCGCTAAGTCATCGAAGCACGGCGCATCTGTTGCAGTACATTGTGTATTCTCGCCAGTGTTGGCGACGGATATGTATCTGTACAAAACCTTGTTCTCGACGCCAGCACGCTTGATTTCGGATACACTTCCGCGCGCAGTAATCAGGCAATTTTTATTTAGATTGTTTCGGTAAAGCAAACGGCCTGAATTTTCAACACCTAAAGGATTGCTCGAGTTCGTCGGTCGCTTGCGTGAACTTTCTGGCGGTAAACCCGTAGGCTTTAAGCTCTGTGTGGGACGTCGCTCTGAGTTCATCGCGATCTGTAAAGCAATGCTGGAAACTGGCGTTATGCCCGACTTCATCACCGTCGATGGTGGTGAGGGTGGTACTGGCGCAGCACCGCTTGAGTTCTCCAACAGTGTCGGGGCACCTCTTGAAGAAGGCTTAACCTTTGTGCATGACGTACTTACCGGTTTCGATCTCCGACAGCACATTCGCGTGATTGCTTCAGGCAAAGTGATTACCGCCTTCAATCTATTCTCGCGTATGGCGATGGGAGCGGATATCTGTAATTCGGCGCGCGGTATGATGCTGGCCTTAGGATGCATTCAAGCCCGACGATGCAACTCCAACAAGTGCCCGACGGGTGTCGCCACTAGCCATGTCGGTCTGATGAACGGTCTTGATCCCGGCGATAAGCGCCGGCGCATCCATAACTATCAACATCAAACCGTGCATGCCTTCGGCGAACTCTTGGGCGCCGCCGGACTGCTCCATCCGTCGCAGATTCGCCGCACACATGTGTTCCGACGCATCTCCGGTGATAACGTTAAAACCTATGCGGAACTATTTCCTCCGGTGAGGCGCGGCGACTTCTTGAAAGGTTACATCTCTGCGGGCTATGCTCACGACTTCACCCTTGCAGTCACCCATTCTTTCGAGGCAGCTACCGATATCGACCGTACAACAGCAGCCTAGGCCACGGATGAGATGCTGACGGGCAACTGATGCGCGCCAGAAACGCGCCAGAAACGCACCAGCTGCGTACCAGATGTGGGTGTGAGGAGGAGCTTCAGATTCGCACCACGCTTGGCCTGTCTACTCGTGCTTTCGGTATCTTGCAGATCCTGCTTTCCGGGGTCTGTTTTGGTTTTCTCGGCATCTTTGGCAAAACAGCCTACCAACACGGCCTGACCCCTGGCGAACTCTTGAGTTTACGCTTCTTCACGGCTGGCTGTCTCGTTTTGGGTTTTCTAGGTTTATTTCAACGACACCGTTTGTTGCGAATGCAGCGTCACGAAGTGCTGTGGTCGATTGTGTTGGGCGCTCTCGGTTACGCCGTCTTTTCAGGTCTATACTTTCTGGCGTTGACGGGTTTGTCAGCTTCGCTGACCGTGCTCCTGCTCTATCTTTATCCAGTGATGGTACCGATCGGCGCGTGGGTTTTTCTGGGCGAGAGAATTCCGCGCGATAAATGGTTTGTACTGCCGATGGCAATGGTCGGCCTGGTGCTGTTGGTGGCAGGGGAACTTTATGTTAGCAATGTCGGGGCGTTTGCTTACGGAGTGGCAGCGGCGTTTTTTTACTCCATCTACATTCTCTGTTCGAGTCGCTTTCTTGCAGGTGCGGATGCGGTGGCATCAGCTGGCATCATGCAATTCTCCGCAGGACTTACACTTGCGCTTCTGTCTTGGCGTAGCCCGGAAAGGTTTATTTCCGTCGTCAGTGACCTTTGGCTTTTGGTTTTGGCGATGGCCTTTGTTTGTTCAATCATGGCAATGACACTGTTTCTGGCAGGCCTGCAAAAGCTCAAGAACTGGGAGGTTTCGGTACTCAGCACGGCCGAGCCCGTCACCGGAATCGCCATTGCCTTTTTGTTTTTACACGAGAGCTTAAGCCTGCAACAGCTACTGGGCGGCTCGTTGGTTCTTAGCGCTTTCGTCGCTCTTGCCTGGCCCAAAAGGCAATACAGAAACCATTAGCAGACGCCATTGGCCGCCTCGATCTGGCGCCTGAATCGATTTGAAAAACGTGTTTGTTTTTACGCTAGACGCTGAATGACGTGATAACCAAACCGCGTGCGTACCGGTTGAGAAATATCTGAAGGCTTCATCGAGAAAACCGCTTCGTCAAAGGCCTCAACCATTCGACCACGCTTGAAAACACCTAGATCGCCGCCTTGACGAGAGGAAGGACATTTAGAGAACACACGCGCGAGGTCCTCAAACGATTCTCCCGCGCGTAGCTTAGCAAGTATGTCTTTAGCTTCATACTCATGCTCAACCAAGATATGACGAGCATGGGCTTTTGAAGCGGCATCCTCTGTCATGCTTACTGAGTCTCAACTTCCACACAGGCATTAGTGCCAGGTACACGAATGCGGTTCGGAAGCGGATTCGAAGTCGAGAGCGATTCTTGCCAGCGACGTACGAGTTCTTCCGGAACCGGAGTTCCCTGCAAGTCTTTTTGGTGACCTAAAACCATAAAATCGATGTTGGTACGAAGCGATGTGGTCCACTCGCCCGCGTAATGTGCTATGCGAATCGTACCTTTTTGCGCGATCTCGCTATCGGTTTTATTCGCCGAATAGAGTGCGCCGTCACGTTTTAACTGTTCATCATTGATATAGTCCCAAAAGCCCATACCTGCCGCCATCGACCAATCGCCAAGACCGAAATTCACCGCGGTCTCAACACGTCCCGTTCCACCACTCAGCAGAAGCGCCGCCATACCTTTGGTGAATGCCTCACCGACACTACCGAGTCCAACAACACATGAAAGGAAATGAATTTGCGCATCACTCGCGAAGGCCTGTTTGAATTCCGGAGTTTTTTCAACCGCCTCTTGCCATTCCGGTAAACCCGTGGTGCAGCCGAGAGTGACATTGGGGTTATTGGACATGTCACGAATTTGCTGAACCTGGCTCACTGACAGAGGCGAATAGTACTGCCTGTAATTAGCTTGATCGCTACCTGAGGCCGCCTCTTTCCACGACATGCACTGCCAACCATTCATGGTTCTCGTGTCTTTCGGAAACCACATCCGGCCTGGAAGGCCGTGACCGTGAAGGTTCAATACCGAAACTTTCTGTTTTTCGGATTGCGCGATTTCGACCACTGATTTCACCAACTCTTCTAGGGTCGAAAAAAACACAGTGTATGAGCCGTCTTGATTTCGCTGTACGAAAGGTTGTTGCGTGGGAGTGTCGGCCGGAAGAATATAGGGTGTCCACGAGCTGGCTTCAGGATAAGTATGAACTTTGTTATCGGCTCGATGGAATTTACCAACGCCGAATTCAGAAACGTGAATCACCAATCCCTGCGCCGCAAAACTAACTGACGAAAATAGAACCGTGATCACGAATGTAAGAAAGAACAAGCCAGACTGACGAGACGATGTCGATGCGTTCATCTTTAGACCCCTCCAAAGTTATTGGGTCATGAGTGAACCGCGACATCGCGTTCAAGTCCATATTTAATGCTTCATCTCGATGAGATTCCCTGCGCCAAACCGCACTATCTAGAAGTTTTCCTAATAGGCCCAATAAGGCCCGGTACCGATCGTTGAGGGCCTGGCCTCAATGCCGACATAAATCGTGCGGCCGAGAAAAAATGGCAGTCCCCAGTCGAAGTCCGTGGAATTTAGTTTGCCGGCGAGATTGTTGAATACCCAGTTAGGGTTCGAGGGCACAAGCACCGTATCGGCATTGATTACTGAGAAACTCACGGTCTCACTCGTGGAGCCCGTCGCTCCCGCTTGTATCGCGGTGAAATTTTGCGTCGCTGTTGGGCAATAAAAGCCCGTCGCGTTGGTGCACACGGGCAACGTGGTAGAGGGAAAAAAGATACCGTTGGAGCCGCTATCGATAAACGCCGTGGTATGCGTTGTACCGTTGAAGGTTGTCTTAAAATTACCATAGGAGTCGGCCGGAAACACTTTGACCTGCCCAGGAGTGTTATTGGCCTGGGTGCCGATGCCGAAAGTCAAAGTCCCCGTTATCGAAACTGCCCCTGCCTCTGGCACCGAAGGCAACTGCACAACCACACCATTGTTATCAATCGGCAGGAAGGCGACAGGATTAGAAACCTGTTTATCAAGACCGACAGTGGCATTTATACAAGTGGAACCGCTGCAGGTGAAGTAGACACCGTTGGACACTGTTGTCGCACAGCGATCACCACAGTCCGAAACGAAATGACCTACGCCGAGAATGCCATTAAAGCCCACGCTCGGATCTTGATCATTGTTGGTACAGGTTGAGGGGATTGTGCCAAAGCCCACATCGATGATTTGAATTGGAATATTGGCAGCCACCTGCTCACCGAGTTTTACGTCGGCATATTTCAACGGACCCCATTGGGTATCGCCACCGGCATAGGGCATACACTCCGTGATAGTTTGACCATTTGCGGCCTTCACCGGCTCCAATGGCAAAGCGACGACTTTAGTGAAGAGGCGCAGGCCAGAGCTCCCGGTATCCAATAGAACATTGTTGACCGTCTGGCAGGTGTCGGTTCCCGGTTTACAAATGGTAACACTCACACACGGTTGATTGATGCGATTGCAGCTCCCAACACCAATGCTCATGGTGTTTTTTCCCGTGGCAAAGGAGTTCGATGGATTGAGATTGGCAGGCGTAAAAGCGCCTTTGCCACAATTGGAATATCCAAAAACCAAAGTCACCAAGGCGAAAGCGATCAAAATATAGTTCATTCGCAACAGCCTTCTCATTCTAAATCTTCCGGTCGTACACCTGTTGGTAGGTGATCCGTAAGATAGGCCCTGCCGCGAATGTCGCGCATATGCCCTCCGCGTTCGACCGTAATATTAGTACCCTTCAACTCCGATGGTTCTCTTAACGCCCGCTTCGGCGGTCTTTGTTTTTCCGCGCTGCGGAGCTCACTATGATATCCCCCGAGGAGTTTTGTGAGATCAGGTTGACGAAGGCCACGCCAAACAACCGCGAAGACCTTATTGTCGGGACCAATATACTCACGCACCAACACGCCGCTATCGTCGACTTCTTTGACTTGAAAATTAGGCCGGAAACCGGAATCGCTGAGACTCAACTGCCGCTGTGAGCGCCAGAGCTTGGCGTTTCGCGGGACACTCGATTCACTCTCGCCAAGAACCGCGCTAGCGGGCAACGGGAGGAAGGATGTAAAAAAGAGAGCCAAAATGCTCGGAATCAGAATCTTTTTTTGGCGGTTTTGAGGCATTGGGCACAAAACTTCACGCGCCATTGACGCACCCCTCTTATCTCGTCTAGACCTGATTCTTTTCGGTACAAAGTCGCGTCTCCTTTAGATAGATTTCTCATATCGCGATTTGTATCGAATTGATCCAGCCCTTGGCTATTGGCGACGATTTGCCTGCAAATTTACGT
The DNA here is from genome assembly GCA_005793615.1 of Bdellovibrionales bacterium. Taxonomy (GTDB): domain Bacteria; phylum Bdellovibrionota; class Bdellovibrionia; order Bdellovibrionales; family JAMPXM01; genus SXRI01. The sequence goes on along the minus strand of SXRI01000420.1, from coordinate 5,641 downwards.
AAGGAGCCGCTTTCATGACCACCCCAAATGACCTTGGCCTTGATGGCATCGAATTTGTTGAATATTCTTCGGGCGAACCGGCGAAATTGGAGCGTCTTTTTCTCGAGTTTGGTTTTTCCAAACTTAAAAAACATCAGGAAAAGGACATTAGCTACTTCACGCAAAACGACATTCACTTTTTACTGAACACACAACCGCAATCGGCAGCCCGCGACTTCGCGAGCTTGCATGGCCCGTCGATATCAGCCATGGGTTGGCGTGTGCACGATGCCGCAAAAGCACTTGAACTTGCCGTCAAGCGAGGCGCCCAGAAAAGCACGCGCGCTGATTACACGGACGAGAACGGCAAACCACTGCCAGCGATCATCGGTATTGGCGGAAGTCTCATTTATTTCATCGACCGGTTTCAAGACCCAAAACGGTACGAAAAATTTGGTTTCCGCGATCTTCCGAATCCAACTCGTGTGAGGGACAAGGGTTTTCTCGCGATTGATCACCTCACCAACAACGTTGAGAAGGGTACGATGGCGACCTGGGCGGGCTTTTACAAAACCGTCTTTGGTTTTACCGAAGTTCGCTACTTTGATATTCGTGGTGCAAAAACCGGATTGACCTCTTTCGCGCTACGCTCACCCTGTGGCAAATTCTGCATCCCAATCAACGAGGGCACCGAGGCCAAATCACAGATCAACGAATACCTGCAGGAATATCGCGGCCCCGGTATTCAACATCTGGCGTTTCTGACCAACGATATCTTGAAATCCCTTGAAGCGCTTGAGGGAAGCTCGATTGAAACCCTCGACATTGATGACGAATACTACGCCGAGGTCTTTAATCGGGTGCCGAACGTCACCGAAGATCATAAGGCTCTACGCGAACACCACGTATTGATCGATGGCGACAATGAAGGCTACCTGCTACAGATTTTCACCAAGAATATTATCGGTCCGATTTTTATCGAGATCATCCAGCGTAAGAATCACTTGTCGTTCGGCGAAGGTAACTTCGGAGCTCTGTTCCGCTCCATCGAGCGCGATCAGGAAAAACGCGGCGTGATTTGAGAAAGACATGATGGCAAGCCAACATAAAAAACCAATCTGGTTCGCATCACCACCGGCATCTCTTACCGAGGTCAACAGTCTCCGTAAGGACACGATGGTGGAGCACCTTGGCATTGAGGTCACCGCTCTTGGCGATGACTTCATCACCGGCCGCATGCCCGTTGATCAGCGTACCAAACAGCCTGCGGGCATGCTTCATGGCGGAGCCTCCGTCGCATTGGCCGAGAGCCTTGGAAGTATCGCCGCGAATATGGTGATTGATTACGGAAGGTTCTACTGCGTGGGGCTGGAGATCAACGCCAATCATGTGCGCGGATGCAGTGACGGGTTTGTCGAGGGCGTGGCTCGACCAGCTCATCTCGGAAAGACCACGCAGATCTGGGAAATTCGCATCACTCAGGATTCGCACTTGGTCTGCATTAGTCGTCTCACGATGGCGGTTCTCAAACGTCCGTGAGCGCCTTGATTCCTTTGGCGAGCGCCTGATCGAGCCAGCGCGTGACTCCGAAGCGTGCCTCGGGTCCATCGGCTCTGGCGTTCTTTCGTTGTTTCGCCAGATACCCCATATGCCCGCCGGTATTTTCGATGTGGAGATGTACCGATGACGACGGAGTCGCCGTGCGATAGATGTCCACGCCGACAAAGGGATCATCTGCGGCCGTCAAAATGATGGTGGGCGTTTGGATTCTTGTCAGCCACGGACTCGCTGAACAAGTTTGATAATACTGCTCACGACTCGCAAATCCACCTGCAGGCGCGGTGTAGATATTATCGAAGTCAAAGAGTGTTGACGAACGTGGGACCTGATAACGATGCCGCTCATCTTGCGAGAGCGGTCGTATATTGATTTCGCGCTTGCACTCGGCGACAAAAACAAAGTCGTAGATTTTGTTTAGCCCGCGAGTCAATGCTCTCGAGCAGTATTCAAGATCAATGGGCGCGTTAACGGCGATCGCCGCATCTGGCTTTTCGCTGCCGCGCCCACCGCCAAGTAATAACAGAAGAGCGTTGGCACTCAGCGAAAAACCAATCGCCACATGTCGAGCCTTGGGAAATTTCTCGCGGCCCCAGGCAATCGCCGTCGATAAATCCTCTGCGCGGCCCGAGTGGTAAGGATTGCGTGCCAATCCTGCTCCCTCACCGCATCCGCGGTGATTCACCATGATGACCGTATGTTCGAGTGCTCGCGCAAGCGCCGCCGCACGATGCATATAGGAAGAGTCCACGCTTCCCGTGAGACCATGAAAAAGATAGACGACGACATTGCTCGAACCGCGGGCGACATAGGCCACAGAGCGGTCGCCATCCGCATGCAAAAGTTCAATGCGTTCGCCCTTACTTGGCAAGACTGCCGAAGGAATCAGATGCGCAAGTATGGTTTGTCGATGGGCGCCGCGCGCCCAGAGCGGTGGCTCGCAAGGGTCGAGTTTCAAGACTTTCATCGAGACCTCCATGGCGGGATTAGGCCGGCAGCATATGAGATCAGCAACTTTGTCTCAAGTTGAGACGTGTCAGCTTGAGTCGTTGCCTCGAGCTCACCTTGCATGCGAACATATATTTCACAGGAAAAAAATGAGAACTGATAGACTTCGTCATTGTTTTAGCACAGTTGCTCTCGTGGCGGTGTGTTTGGCGCCTTGGTTGGCACATGGCCAGACACAATCGCAGGCCGATACCGCGAAGTCGCAAGGTAAAGGCGCTGACGCAAACAAGTCTTCAGGAAAAGAAGGCGAGGGTTCGGCCAAGGTCTGGACCTACCTGGAGTCAACATACGACTCACCTGAGACGGGCGGCGAGGCACCAACTACAGCTAGTAGCGGTGGAAAAAATTTCCAGAGCGCGCAGCTTCTGAGAAGCGGTGGCGCTGTCGCTGATGGTGGTCTCATGACACTTTCAACAGACGCGGTATTAGAATCTGCTTGTGCCAACGGCAAGGTAAAAGCGACGTTTTTCTGCGGCAGGGACCGTGAACTGGCCAAGAAGGGCTGCGATGCCGCAGCAAAAATTTACGGTGTGCCTTCGCTTTATATGATTTGTAAGTATGCAGCCGACTCCGAGGGTGTAACTGAAAACAATAGTGGACCGAATTCAACCCAGAAATCGCAGCAATTAGTAAATAAGTCCGACACCGAAGCGCGCAGCAAGGCCGAGTCGGAGCATTACAAAAAAGCTCAGAAAAAATACGAGAAAATGATGAAGCCGCAAAACGATGGCGGAAAAAAGAGCGCTGAGACTCAGGCTGACGCCACGGTTAAGGACGATGGCGTTTGCCATTATAAAGCGCGAGACGCCCGAAAAGTTCTAAACCGACTCGAAGATGCTTTAAGTCAAAAAAGTTTTATGATCGCCGGCAAACCCAATTGTGATTTTTTTCGCATGATTGAACTTCTCGCTATCGCCGAGAAGCATGGTGAATATGCCGCCAACAGAATGATTCAAACTAGCGGCAGCGCAGTCGAGATTCAAGAGCCGCCCGAGTTTAAACAATACCTGAAGGCGCTTATGAATTGCATCAACAAGGCCAGCGGCGCAGTCAAGGCACCTGATTACGAAGTGGGGTCGTGCGATGAACCACAACAGTAACTTTAGTTTGTCGGCAGCGGGTTTTGTTGCTTTAGCCTGCCTGAATTTTTTCTTCTATCCACAGCCCGCGGTTGGCAAAGGCGTACCGGTAGCGAAGTCAGAGGCGATTCCCAGCACTCTAAGTTCACCAGAGGACTGGGACAAACTCTTCGATGCCTGCAAAGGCGATTGGGAACAGTACGAACTGGGGCTCAATAAACTTCGCAACAGTCTCAAGCGCGAGATCGACGTCATGTCCCGCGAAGAATTTCTGCGTCGCTATGCACGAGACGATCACATGATCAACTTCGTGCGCGTGCACTGGCCCACTTTATTGAGCAGCAAAGATACCGGCTGGCGTCTTTTTCAAGGGTGTGCCGAACGAAACCTTCATGCCCGTAAACTCATCAGCACCGTGGGAACCAAAGCAATCGAACGCGAACATAAAATCGAGGAGCTTAAAGTATGTCTCCACGAAGTCTTCGCCAAGGGTAAACCTCTAATGCCGCCTTTTGATCGCCTGATCGGTTGTTACCGCAGTCATCTTAAGTAGGACTCTGGTTCTGACTCGGGCTCTGACTCGGGCTTGGGTTGACGACGCCTTCTTCGCGTTTCTTGATGTTAGCCAGCATCCGTCCAAGTCGACCGCGCACAAATTCAATATGTTCACGCAGAATATAGAGTAGATCAGAATACACGAGCGGCACTTTCATTTGATTCACGCGCTCTTCGATGGCATCAAGGCGCTCAAGATATTGCACATATTCCTGATAGCCAGCATCAGGCTTCATCTGCGCCTCAAGAAATTTGAGTTCGCCATATTTCTGGAAAATGCGCGAACGGATGCGCCAAGTGTAGATCCGCGGCACAAGTTTGATCATCGGCAAGAACAAGGCGAACACCGGAATCGCAAAAAAGATGAATCGCTCGATCAAGGTTGCCAACCAAAATGGCAGATAGCGATGCCAAAAAGGCATACCGCTCTTATAGAAACTCGCCGCCACGGAATTCAATGGAAAGCGATCATCCTTATTCTTCGGAAACTCATCACGATCCTCAAAGAGTCCCGACTCGCTATGAATTTGGTCCGCCGCCTTGAGCAACAAAGTTACCAGAGCCGGATGGAGCCCATTGTGAATCAATAGCGTCGCCATCGGAGCGATCAAGTGAGTGTCCTCCGAAGGAAGATTTCGCTTAAGGTCAATGGCGCCATGAGGAAGAACTAAGTGATGTAAGTAAGGGAGATGCCGCTTAATCGCCTCCGCCTGATCAAGATTCATCAGACTGATTTCAGGATCATTCAACAGTCCTCGAATAAGAGGATCGCGATCAGTGGCCACAAACATCGCCGCATCGACTTCTCCCTTACGAAGAGCCTCCGCTGAGGCTTTCCATCCAATTGACTCCAAGCGGGTGTTCGAGTGATCCACACCATTAAGGCTTAAAATATTCAACGCCAGAGCAAAAGTGCCTCCGCCCACAGCGCCAACAGCTACCCGCATTCCCTGCAGTTGCGAAAATCGTGTTAGACCCTTCTTCCGAGAGAATACCCAGAGCGGTTCATAGTAGAGACCGCCCAACGACTCTAGTTCGTCGCTCCGCTCCGGATCACCAAGACCATCTTGCAGAAATCCCGCCTCGACTTCCGAATCACGATCGTTGAGACGTTCAAGATTTTCGACACTTCCCGAGGAGCTACGAAGCTCCAAGGCAATTCCCTCGCCTTTAAGAATTTCTTGATATCTCTTGGCGAGGGTCGAGTAATAACCCTCCTCTGAGCCGCTCGTCATAACGAGATGCTTCGGCGGCGCCGGCTCCACGAACTTTACCACCACGGCTACCGCGATCAAAACAAAGAGCAGCGATGGCCCAACAGCCGCGAGGATATCTTTAATCGAACGTCCGAAAATAACTCTTTTATTCATAATGAGATGAGCCTAGTACTTTGACAGATAAATTTCTAGCCGGTCTCACCGAGACTTCTTCGCCGGTTGGTATCTAAATTTTTTCCGCGCTTT
>SXRI01000030.1 GCA_005793615.1 Bdellovibrionales bacterium | reverse complement strand
GCCGCTATACCTGCGGAGCACTCGACAAGGGAATCAAACCGGCGGTGATTACGGCGATGGCAAAGTACAACGCCACCGAAATCACACGTCGCGGTTGTAACGACGCAATGGATATCTCCGGCGGTAGCGGGATTTCGCGCGGTCCGAAGAACCTCATCGCGCACTATTATATCGGTGTACCGATCGCGATCACGGTAGAGGGTGCAAACATCATGACCCGAACCCTGATCATCTTCGGCCAGGGCGCACTGCGTGCTCATCCCTTTGCCTATAAAGAAGTTAAGGCCATCGGTGAACGTGACAGTGCTGGCTTCGACAACGCCTTCTGGGGTCATGTCGGCCACGTCGTTCGCAATGCTTGCCGCTCTATCGTACTGAGTATCACCCGCGGCGCACTTGCACCCTCGCCGGTTAGTGGGCCGACGGCGAAGTACTATCGTCGTCTTTCATGGGCATCGGCAACATTTGCCATCCTTGCCGATATTGCCATGGGTTCTCTCGGCGGAACACTCAAAGCACGCGAGATGATCACCGGCCGCTTCGCCGATGTCCTCTCGTGGATGTATATTGGTACCGCGACTCTGCGCCGCTACGAGGCTGAAGGGCGCCGTAAAGAGGACCTACCCTTCGTGCAGTATTGTTTGGACCGCGCTCTGCTTGAGATTCAAAAGGCGTTTGACGGGATCTTCGCCAACCTTAAGGTCCCGGGGCTCACTTGGTTCTTTGCCGGTCCGCTGAGAATGTGGTCAGGTGTGAATGCCATCGGCTGCGCTCCCTCTGATCAACAGACGCATGAGATTGCGGCTGCGATCTTGGGTGATGCCGAGCTTCGCATTCGCCATACCGACGGCATCTTCGTTCCGAAGGGCACAGACGAGCAGCTGGGTCTACTCGAAGAGACCTATAAAGTCGCGAAACGGGCCGAGGCCTCTGAGAAAAAGATCCGTAAAGCTATCCACAGCAAGGTTTTACCCAAAGCAAAAGGTCCGGCTGCCTATCAGGCGGCGCTCGACAAGAACGTGATCACTAAAGAGGAGTTCGCAGATTTGAACCGTGCCGAAGAAATGCGGTATTTGGCTATTCAGGTCGACGACTTCTCGCAGGAGGAGTACCTCGGTCACCGAAGCTCGGGGGCGGCAACCCATGCACCAACCCGCCCACAGGTAACGGGCGGATCACCGGAAAAAGCTGTGTAAATATTTTTGATTTTCTTGAATGGCGGGGGATACGAATCCCCTGCTTGTCGCACAGGTTACTTTTCGAAACATTCCATGTTGATAAAGCCGGGATCACCGGATTTCACATAAGCACGAACCCAGTTGGCATCAACCTTTTGCACCCAAATTTTGCGTGGAGCTTTGGTTTTCGCGATTTCTTCGCTTTCGCTCGCTGGTTCACGTCGGATCGGGCAAACCGTTTTCGTAGTGACATAGATGCCAGCATCGTTCTTGGCCGCCTTGTTCGCCGCCTTGTTCGCCGCCTTGCTCGCCGTCTTGCTCGGTGCCTTGCTCGGTGCCAAAGTCGGCGCCGAAGACGCCACCGGCGACTCCGCTGAGCTCTCCTTTACCTTCCCCTTGGAGGGCACTGCTTTCTTACCGATTTTAGGATTGTGACCAGCGCGCTCTTTAGATTGCGACTCGGCCTTGGAGTCAGGCTGAACTTCGGGGAGGGCTTCTTTCTCAGCGCCTGCTGCCTTGTCTGGTTCCTTATCTGGTGTTTTACCTGCCGCGGTTTCCACAGGCTGGCTCTCCTGCCTGACTTCGGGCTTCGACACCGTCGCCTTACCTGCTGGTTTTGCGGCTTCGACCGAGGGTACGGGGTCGAAATCGCCGTCGCCTTCATCCAAAAATACAGCGTCGTCCTTCTTTTCTGACTCAGCAAAGCCGTCAGTAGCGAAACCAACGGCTATTACCAAAACCAGAATCCATACTTTCCCCATAACCATCCCCTCAACCCGGGCCATTGCATAGCCCTTGCCTAAAGGTTCAATCGGCGCAACCTCGGCCAAAAATGAGACCAGATTTAAGTGTATTTTTTTTCAGCTTCACCCAGCCAGAGCATTTTTTTCAACTGCCAGAGCCGTTCACCTGGTATAAAGACCAATAGCCCTTGAGAGCGGGGCAGAAAGGATCGAATCACTCCATGCGTAACAAATTTCGGGTTATTCGATCACTCTTGAAGCCCTTGACTCGACTCGACCCTAGCGCTCCTAGCGGCATAGCTGGTCGACCTGGCGAAAGATCGGCTCACGCTGTCAGTCACGTATCACTTCATGACAATCACAATATTGAGATCAAGACCGTTTCCGAGCTCACGGCGGCACCGTCTATGGTCGAGACCGATGTTTACCTTTTTGTTCCCAAGACTTTTGAACTTGGTTCGTATGGTAAAACCGAGCTGATAAAGGACTTCCGTTCGCGCATTCGTTTGGCTCTTCCTGTCGACGGCGAGCAGGGTGCCGCAGCTTTTGATGAAGCTCTCTGGAGTTTACGCGGCCGTTTACAGATGCTCGCCGGCGCTGAGCTAGCGGGCGAGAATGTAGGCGATCTTAATCATACCATCTGCAAGGATGTTCTCGATGCCGCCAAGGACGTGGCTGCGGTCTTATCCGAAACACTCAAGCATCGCACCGCGGAGCACACCCGAGCGATTTTGATGTACCACTCTCTTTTGACTACTTCGCACAGTACCCTCATCGGCCTTGAACAACTCAAGGAAGATGTCACCGGCACCGCCAGGCTCATGGAGCAGTTTCGCTTGGCCATCGTATCAAAGGTCGCCTCAGTGAGCGCGATTTTAACTTTTCTTGACGAGTATATGAGCCAAACCTACGTGCAGTATCTCAGCTCCATTCGCACGGAATTGGCGAAATTCGAGAAGCTCGAAGCGCTGAAAACAGCAGACAGCGAATTCAGCTACCGAATGATCAAGCAAAAGCTTGAGGTTCAGCTCAATACTTTACAGGAATCCGAGGCCAAACACCGCACGAACCTCGGTATCAATGCGCGCGGTAACGATAGCGATCTCGAACGCGAGCAGCGTCTTGTGCGTTTGAGCCATTTGAAAAAGTTTTTCCAAAGCAGCACCTTTATCGATGTGACTCGACAGCAGGCAGCCGTCAAAGTCACTGAGTCAACGGCCACCTTTGCAACCGCCATGGCAGCTGCGATTGCAGCTACCATTGAATTTTATGGTCGTACGGCCATCGGTAGCCTCGCTGTCAAGAGCTTGTTGGTTCTTTGTTTCGGTATCTTGGTCTATGTTTTGCGGGACCGTCTGAAAGACAAGGCGAAAGCCATTTTTCAGAAAAAGGCCCTGCAGTACTTTCCGGATTTTGAACAAACCTTGATCGCGAACGAACATACTATTGGCAAGGTTCGCGAGTGGTTTAGCATTCGCAAGTCGAAAGATGTGCCACTTGAAATTATGAATTTGCGGCTTGCGGCGGGAATCACCGAACTGGAAAAGCGCCTGCCGGAAGAGGCCTTCCACTGCCACAAAATTCAGGAAGTGGATGCCGCGGAATTACTCGAATCAGGTCGCCTGGTTTACAATCGGGCCCTTTACGAAAATACCCGCATCAATATCGAGCGCCATCTCAAGTACATGGATGACGCCTTCAAAGATCTAACCGATCTCGATCCCGACGGTCAGTTTCTTCTGACGCGATCGCATCGTGTCTACTATTTCTATCTCTGCGTTAAAACCATGATCGGCCCATTGGATCGCTCGGTGACCCGCTCGCTGCAGCCACTCAAGCGCAAGCATGGCCTTCGTCATGTCAGTAACTCGCAAACCCTTCTGTACCGTATTGTGCTCGACAAGCATGGCGTCGTGCGGATCGAAAATCTCAACAGCCTGCAGTGAAGATGGGTACGAGGTCTATGACCCACTTACGAGTTGTAACGTGGTATTCAATTTTATAGGTGCCGCAATTGCCGACCATCACCGCCTCGGTCAACTCAGGGCGAAGGTGATGAATCAAACGGCGCATACTTCCGCCGTGTGTTGCCACACCGATTCGCCGCCACTCGGCGGCCGCCGCTGAATGCAAAAGGTCTTCAAGGCCCTGTTGAAAGCGAACACGATGTTCAAACTTCGATTCGCCTTTTGGGAAGCGCACATGATGGTCGACCAAATCAACGTTTCGCCATCTCTCAAGAATTTCCTCACCGTAGAGAGTCGTGAATTCATGATTGGTCAAGCCCTCAGCGGCGCCAAGATTGGTTTCACGAAGGCGCGCATCGAGTAGGATCTCAGTACCACTTTCCGCAGCAATGATCTCCGCGGTTTCACGGGCGCGAAGCAAATCACTGCTCCAAAAAACATCCACAGGGTTGGCATTGAAAAATTCCCGCAACTGCCGCGCCTGCTGCCGGCCGGTTTCGTTCAGAGGAATATCCGTACTTCCCTGCATTCGACCTTCGCGATTCCAGTCGGTCTCACCGTGACGGAACATATAGATGGTTTTGGAAGTCGTCATAATTCTAATCCGAGGTTTCTAACATCAGGTTTTTAATTTCACGTTCCGATTTTCAGTTCGCCCCGGGACTCAAATGGTACGGTCACAACGCCAAAATCGGCGTCGCCCTTGATATAGTACCTACTTGCCTTTTTCGCCAGAAGATCCGTCAGCCTCGCAAATAAATCACGATAAAGAACTGGAACCGGTATATCGATCACGCTCTGTCCTTTACCTGGTACTTCTTGCGGTTGATCAATTCGTCCCCGACTCAGTTCCTGATCATTGAGAAGAACCTCATAGCGAACGGCATTAACCTTCAAGGCATAGGCATTGGGGTTCTCGACTCGTACCGAGAAAACGACCGTGGCCCCAACAGCAGTGATTTCTTTAAGTCCTACTGCTACAAGCGAAGCCTGCGGCGGCGCGAGCACGGCGCGCCCTAAGGAGCTACAGCCAGGTAAAAACCAGAATACGACCAGTGCACTTAAGACTACTTTGATCATGGATTCACAAACAGAGTGTTGGCATTGGGTATCTTCTTGATCAATTTGAGCTCACTCAACTGTTTTGCCAAAGTTTGCCACCGATCCTCAGTCATATGGCCGATACCATTGGCTTTGGTATCCGCCGATTCGAGCAGCGGTAACTGTGCCATGGCGATTTCCTTGAATGTCGCCACGTCGATCGATTTATTGAGTTCACCCATGACCTTGTTGGCCTCGTCGGGATGGGCCATATATTCGCGCCAACCCGCGCGAACGGCATCTATCACTGATTTAACGAGCTTAGGATTCTTCTTCCAAACTTCACCTCTTGTTGCCAGCACTGCCGTGTACGGATTGTAGCCCTCGTCGGCAACCAAGAAGGTTTTGACCTTAGCTTTCTTTTTGGCGGCCTCAAGAGGCTCGGCGATAACAAAACACTGCTGTGAGTATTTCGCGTCAGCCAAGAACGGGCCTACACCACCGGCATAGGGAACGATTTTTACCTTGATGTTCTTGTGTTTCTGCAAAAGAAACTGTGCGTACGGTAGCCCTTTCTGTAAAGCCAATATGCCGTCGCCCGCAAGTACCTCGCCAATATTCTTAAAGCCGCGATCCGCATGGCTCATGATGCCCTGTGGGTTAGTTTGAAAAACTGCAAAAAGCCCGACCACGTCCTTGCCTGTCGCCTGAGCCATGACAATTTCATCAGCACTGACAATGCCGAAATCCACCTTACCTGCGGCGATCATCTGCACAACCGGAGTTCCCGCTCCACCTTGAAGAATTTCGACCTCGAGTCCCTGTTTTTTGAAGGCACCGCTTGTCTCGGCCGCATAAAAACCACCGAACTCCGGCTCCGCCTTCCAGTTCAGCGCCAACTGAATCTTGTCAGAAGCTGCTTCTGAGACTCCATTAGTGAACAAACCGAATGCCAATAAAAACCAAAAAGACGCTCGCATTCAAATTCCTCTCGTTCTCTTCATGATCCATACTTATTTAGATCATTTTTATCCCTGGGAGAACAAAAGACTTGGAAAATGATCAACTTCGTTCCGAGGCATGCCAGCGTTTCAAAACTAAATGAGAACAGAGATTAACTATGGCAACTAGGACCAATCCAAGAAGTGATGACATCAACACGGCGGCAAAAACTTGGTCCACGCGCTGCTGCGTTCGCGCCACGTCGACCACCGACCCCAAGCCGCCGCCACCGATGAACTCTCCGACCACCGCGCCAATGACGGCCAGTCCCGAAGCGATTCTTAAGCCTGTGAAGATATGCGGCAACGCAAAAGGGAAGCGAAGACGAAAGAGATAGTCCCAAGGCGAGGCCGAATAGAGGCGGAACAAATCCAAAAGTGCGGGATCGGTCGATTTGAGACCCATCAATGTACTCGCGATGATCGGAAAGACCGAGACGACAAAAGCCGAGGCGATCACAGTCGGTAAGCCAAAGCCGAACCAAATAACCAAAAGCGGCGCTATGGCGATCACTGGAACCGTTTGAAAGAAAACAGCGTAAGGCAAAAAGGCCCGACGCAGAATATCTGAAATTGAAAGACCAAACGCTACAACAATACCAACGACAAAACTCAGTGTGAGTCCGGTCAACGCGCCTTGGGCGGTTTCAAGAAATGCCTTAGAGAGCTCACGATAATCTTCGACAAAAGCCCGAAAAACCTGCGATGGCGCCGGCAAAATGTAGTCGAGAATCAATCCCGAGCGAACACCGATCTCCGCAACCAAAGTGACTGCGACCAGGGGCAGCAGCGGCACCAACACTCTAAAAATTTTTGTGCGCAAATGGTTTCGTTCCATCGTCATTATTCTTCACCTTGATAGAAGGCCTGGGTCAAAAGGCCGACTTCCTGTACAAACCTTGCTTCAAGACGAGTTTTGCGGTTGCGTTCGCGACTGATGTCGATTTTATGATCCATCACGATACGCGCCGGCTTCACGCTCAAGACGATGGCTCGTTCCGAGAGAAAGACCGCTTCGGAAACCGAATGCGTAACGAAAACAACCGTCATCTTTTCTTGAAGCCAAAGCTGATAAAGATCCTCCTGTAATCGAAAACGGGTGACTTCATCGAGTGCTGCAAAGGGTTCGTCTAACAAAAGTAGCCGCGGTGACGATACCAATGCTCTTGCCACAGAGACTCGCATCTTCATACCGCCGGAGAGTTCAGCAGGTACTTTGGTAGCGGCCTCCTCAAGTCCGACGCGCCTAAGAACCGTACGCGCCCTAGCTAAAGCCTCTGCACGCGGCAAGCGCATGAGCTCCAAGGGCAAGGTCACATTTTCAAGTACCGTCCGCCAAGGTAATAACTGAGCCTCTTGAAAAACAAAGCTGCGATAAAACTTCTGTGGATTATCTTCTGCCGAGCACTTGACCGTCCCGAAATCGGGTTGATCAAGAGCCGCGATCAAACGGAGGATTGTCGATTTGCCGCAACCCGATGGGCCTAGAAGCGAAACGAACTCGCCGCTACCTATCGTTAGATTCAATCTATCGATGGTTGGGCTGAGTTCACCAAACGTTCTTGTGACATCGACAATCTCTACCCGTGCACCCGATGCGCCAATCATCGCTGCATTTTCCCTTCGCTAGTGTTCCTCTTACATGATCGTCTTTTCTGATGAGACACGACGGTATTTCAGGTATAACCCGACCTTTGGCGAGGTCAAATGTTAGCTTGTTCCTATTCTTCACGTTGTTCGGGCTGTGATTGGCTGCTTTTGCCGCAAGATGAGCAAAGACAGCGCAAAATCTCTGACCTCTGTGAACACATTGCCGACTGTGTTCCCAAAGACGTCATTGAGCACCTTGAGTTCCTTGAAATTTCACAAGGGGGGCTACGCGACCGTGTGGATCTGCTGCTCGACAATCGTGCCGGCTCGCCAAAGTTAGGACTCTTCGACCGCTTCAAAACCGGTGTTGTCGATCTTGAGGGCTGCCCGCAACTTTCTCCCAATCTGGAAGATTGGCTATGCGACTTTCGAGGCCTCAGAATCCTGTCACCATCGGCACCGATTTCAATTCAACGGGGTTCGGTGCGTTTACGCGTATCTCCCACAGGTAAGCGCGGAGTTTGGCTAGATCTCGCCAACGTCGACGTAAAACGGCTCTTGGATGAAGGAAGCATATTGCGCGAAATGCTCGCCGCCGGCACAGTAGAAATCGGCCAACGTCGAAAGCGATTGATCATCAACGATAGCAACCTACTTAAACTCGCCGACCCTGTTCTTGAACCGTGGTTTGAGACCTATAATGAATCGACAACGGTCGAGACACCAAGCCAGGCGATTCCTCTTTATTGTACGATCGGTAGCTTTACCCAGCCGGGGTTCAAGGCAAATCGTACTTTGATTGCAACCGCACTCAAGACCGTCAGAGAGAGTGGCGCTCGCCGAGTCATGGAGTTTGGTTCAGGCATTGGTAACTTCACCCTTCCTCTGACACGACTCTGTGAGCGTGTTGATGCTTTCGAGGTCGACGCCCTTGCGCTCACCGGCCTCAAACTCGCGGCCGCAAAAACAGATATCGTCTTAGGCGAGCATCTCCATATTCATGAAGGAAATTTCCAGATCCATCGGAAAGAAGGTCTTGGTTTTGAACAAGCCGATTTGATCTTCGTTGATCCTCCGCGTTCGGGATTGATGAAATTCCTGGATCCCTTGGCCCATCTCGCACCGGAACGACGCCCTGAATATTTTGTTTATGTCTCATGCTTTGCCGAGAGTTTTGCCGCTGACACACGTCGCTTGGCCTCTTTAGGCTACCGGGCTCAGTCGATCACGATCGTTGATCAGTTTCCGCAGAGCCGGCATTATGAAATCGTCGCTAGCTTTCGTTCGCGTCATTGACACCTCTGTGCGCCACCGGAATCATATTGTCAGATGTTACAACTCTGGAACCGCCTGCGAATTTTACTACGCCAGTCGACAGCACTGACACTTTTTCTGACTTCCTTTGTCAGCTATGCCTATTTTTATCAAGGCACCGGACAAAACGAGGCAGCCCGTCTCGATAGTATTCGCGCATTTCTTGATACCGGCAGTTTGATCATCGATCGATTTGTCTTCAATTCGGCAGATGTCATCATGAAAGATGGTCACTATTATTCCGGCAAAGCCCCTGGGACCTTTTTTCTTGGCATCTTACCTTTCGCGATCACCGAAAAGGCACTAGTACTCCGACAAGAAAGTTTCTAGCCGTTTTTTAGAGCCCGCTTCTTCGCGGGTTTGACTCTTTGCAGTAG
>SXRI01000419.1 GCA_005793615.1 Bdellovibrionales bacterium | reverse complement strand
GCGAATTTCCAAGCGTCGGGTTCTTACGCGAAAATTGCCTGCGGTAGAAAATCTGGGTGCGGCAACAGTACTTTGTGTCGATAAAACCGGAACTCTGACGCTCAATCAGATGCGAGTCCAGAAGGTCTTTGCCAATAGTAAGTACCTTGATCTTACGTTGGATAAGAACACAGCGGCTGACATTCCCGAAGATTTTCATGAGGCACTAGAATTTGGAATCTTGGCGAGTCGCAGAGATCCTTTCGATCCCATGGAACTTGCGTTTCTGGCTGCGGGCTCGCAGTTTTTGCAGGGTACCGAACATCTGCATCAAGATTGGGAGTTAAAGAAGGCCTATCCACTTTCGGATGAACTCTTGGCGATTTCCCATGCGTGGAGGCCGCGAACCGGAGGTGGTTTTGTTATCGGCGCCAAAGGGGCCTCGGAGGCGATCATTGATCTCTGTCACCTCAGTATTGATGAAGCGGCTAAAATGAACGCGGTTGCCGAGACCATGGCGGGTGAGGGCCTCAGGGTGCTTGGCGTGGCGAAGGCGTATTCCGAACTTGCGCCACTTCCCGAGCACCAACATGCGTTCGAGTTCAGGTTTATCGGTTTTATTGGAATCGCTGATCCGTTGCGACAAGGTGTTGCCAAAGCTGTCGCCGAGTGTCGATCCGCCGGAGTTCGTGTGGTGATGATGACCGGAGACCATCCGGCGACGGCAGCAAACATCGCCAGAAAAATCGGACTCGATCATCCGGAGCGTGTGTTAACTGGGCATCAGCTCGAGTTCATGAGTGAAGGCGAATTGAGTGCCGCCTTGAAAGTGAACAGTGTTTTTTCGCGCGTGACACCTTCGCAGAAATTAAAGCTTGTAGAGTTGTTCAAGAAGCAGGGTGAAGTGGTGGCGATGACCGGTGACGGCGTTAATGATGCGCCGGCATTGAAGAGCGCTCATATCGGTATTGCCATGGGCGGACGGGGAACAGACGTAGCCCGCGAGGCTTCGTCACTGGTTCTCTTGGATGATGATTTCGGTTCGATTGTCGAGGCGATCCGAATTGGCCGTCGCGTATTCGTGAACTTGCGCAGCGCGCTTTCATATCTTCTGGCCGTGCATGTTCCGATCGCAGGTATGTCGGTTTTGCCAGTGATGTTTAATATGCCGCTGGTGTTGTTGCCGGCGCATATCGCGCTTTTACATCTAATTATCGAACCGGCCTCGTCGATTGCTTTCGAGATTGAGCCTGCGCACGCCGGATTGATGACCGAAAAACCACGTGATCCTAAATCTTCATTATTTGATCGTTCATTGTGGTTTCCGAGTTTAACGACAGGCTTGTGTATTTTTGGCTCGTTGGTCGCGGTTTACTTCTTTGCTCTGGGACGCGAAAGTTCAGCAGGGTCGGAGGCAGCGCTGGAGGCGCGGGCATTGGTGTTTACGACCTTAATCATCACCAACATCATACTGATCTTGATGAGTCGCTCTGGGCAGGTATCATTGTTTGCGAGTCTTAGCTTGCGCAGAAATCCCGTGGCCGGATGGATCGCTGGCGGTTCGGTGTTATTGTTGGTTCTTGTGCTCTTTGTTCCGGCACTGCGTGAACTCTATGGTTTTTCTTTTCTTCACCCCGTGGATCTTGTGTTGTGCACAGCGATCGGCGGTCTTGCGGTGCTACTGCCGCGAACTTTGGTGGCGAGACTTGAAAAGCGAGCACGGTAAAACGCACACGGCAAAACGCACACGGCAAAACGACACCACACAATTATTTTTGCAAACGCCGTTTTTCCCAGGCTTCCTGAAGTTTGCGCTTACCTTCTTCTACGGCTAGGCGAATATCCGCGGCTTTTTCGCGCAAAAGTGTTCGCTCAGCGGGGGTCAAGGTGCCTTTACGTGTGGTCTCGATCGTGAGCGACAGAAATTTACCAAACATGGAGCATTCATTATTGAAATCAATGCACGCAAGTGTACGGGTAGTCTGTAACGCCATGGCAATTGTTTGCATCTTCGCGACGTCAGATTCATCAACAAGCTTTTGACTGGTGTTTACCAAAAGCGAGGAGTCTTCGCGATACTTGCTTTCATCAGGTAGCGTCGCAGGTTTCGGGGTACAGGCGGTTATCGAATAGGCTAAAATTAGGAGCAAATACGAAACTAGCACCCGGTTGAATAAGTACTTTGCCTTAACTCCTGCCATGTCACCTCCCGCGATTCGCAGCACAGTCCGCGACTCGATCGGGTGCTCATCGAGCACTCAAAAGGCGCTCACCTGGCCGATTCTTGAATTGCGAAGCGCATCTGTACGGACCGGCAATCGGAAAATGCCGCCCCTAGATCGCGAACCTGATAGGTTAAACGATACCTGCTTCCGGCATGAAACGGATAGCGATTAGTAAAAGGTGTATAGCCGGTAAGTTCCGTCAGAGTGCCATCGGCATTGATCAATGACCAGGTCAGATCGAAAAAGTAGGAGCGTCCACCGCTCTGAGTGCACTCCTGACCCAAGATCCGGAGATTACGGCCGGTATCGAATCTTAAGTGACCGTTATGATCGGGCGCGAAATCAAACGACATTCTGCCGACAGAGTTCTCTTTAACCTCGATGACCAAACTATTGGCGAAACTTTCGATTGGCGGAGCGACTTCTGCCTGCACCTTCAGAGGAGTAAAGCCCTCGACCACACCCGCTGGGGCCGGACTCGGCTTTGGTTGGGGCGCCGGGATCTCAGGATTCGCGGCAGTTGTTCCTGGGTTGTCGGAGCGATTTCCACAGGCGGTCAGTGTCCCTAGGATTAACGCCAAAACCATAAACATTTGTCTCATTGAGCCCTCCCTCTCAGTTCGATGTGTAGAGGTGCCTGATTTTTAGGAATGTTTCAAGGTGCCTGATAACCTCGGACAACGCATGTCGTTATCTTTTGTGGGGGTACGGTTTCTTCGGGAATAGAGAAGGTGCTTCACCTTCCATAAGGCTACCCGTAGAATTTGAGTGTCTGGCTGAAGTTGAGGGCTTGGAGTTTGTTGTCGTTGTTAGCAACTGCTGACGGGTAAGGGCTATGTTTTTCCTACGATTTGTATCTGTCGAACTGGTCATTCTAGGAGTTTATAACATCTATGGTCTGTACAAAGCATGTGGGGCACCCACGGGTGCGCTGGATGTTTTGCGGTCGGCTGTCTTGGTCTCAATTTACGCAATAGCCGTGGGTTTTAGTTTGTTTAATCCACTACCCAAAGTGCGCACGTTGAGTCTCGGATTTTTCTATGTGTTGGCTCTGAGTGCGGCTTATTACCAAGTTGCCTGGTTTGTGGATTCCGAAACATTTTCGGCTCCCAGTTTTCTCGTGGGAATTCTTCACGGGCACCATTCGCAACTTACGCAACTTCTGCAGACACAACTAGTTGGCATTGCGGCTGTCTTGACCGGATGGATGCTCATTCTGCTTCCTCCAGTAATGCTAAATACGGCCGATATCAAATTGTTCTACGGCGAAGATCTGTGGTTCTCCAGAACGTTGGTGGTGCGTGGTTGGGATCTAAAACCGTGGATGGTGGCGGTGGTGTTTGCATTGCTGGCGAATCTGGATTTGGTTCTGCAACCTAAAAAAGCAGGTGAATGCGGCAGCGCCAACACGCGCCAGGCGGTCGCTAAAACACTTCCGGGAACAAAGCCTGTTGTCCAACACGTGGATCCTCAGCAACGGCGCTGGGACGAGGATAAGGAACGCGCGAGTTTTGCGGCGTTTGCACAGAATAACTCCAGTGTTTGGGTCATTCTCAGTTCTGGCAAACTTGTGCACTACAATTTGACCAACTATAAATCACAGGTCTTTGACTTTGCCACCTATGCCCCTGGAAGTGAGGATTTTCTTTCCTTCGACGGGAAGTATTTTTACTCGCCCCTCGCACGACAGATTTTCAGCGTCGCCACGGCGAGTGCACTCAGTATTCCGGTTTTTTCGAGTGAGCGGGTTTTTCTCGGCTTCGCGAAAAATAGTAGTTATCTGGTTTATATTAAAGAGCGCCATCTTTTGCAACTTCTTGATGCTGAAACTGGCGCGACGATATTTGAACTTCGCACCGGGCTTGCGCTGAAACATGAAGACATTAAGTGGAGCTCTGAGCGGAATTTAATTTTATTCCGGATCAGCGATGTGGCCTTTCAATTGGTCAATATGGCGACTGGAAAAACTCTGGTGCAAAACCTGGCGCTGCGACAGCCTGAGAACATTTTTGATGATTCCAAACTCGGCGCCGTTCTTGTGAACGGGCCGGTGGGGTTCAATAAAGAATACAAAACCTATAAAATCGATACCGCTACTTTACTCGCGCAGGAGCTCAAGACCTCAATACGCTTGCTGAGCCTGGATCCTGTCGGTGGCGCCTATTTGTCTGGAGAAAAACTCGCCTTCCAAATCGTCGATAAGGCGAACTTTCAAGACGACAATCCGCTTAAGATCGAATTCCGAAAAGTAACCGTGGTTCCCAACCTCGGATCCCTGGTTGTGGTTGAAGATGCGACACCGAGCGTACAACTCTTTGACTTAAAAACGGGGATACGGAGCAAACTCACGGGCCCCTATTCCACCGGTCGCAATGTCGATGAAAATAACTGCGTGCTCGCTGGCTCTCGCGACGGACAGCTTCTCTATGTTTCTTGCTGGAAACAGGCCGAGGTGTTTTGGGTTTCATCCCTCAACTCGGAAAAACTTCAGTCGTGGAAGTTCAATTTGCCATTCGAGATTGCGCCAGCGGCGAGTCCAAAGCCAGTTTCAAGTCCATTACCCGCTTCGCCCTCTGTTCCGACTGGAGTCGGCGGAGCGCATCCTTGAATTCAATTGCGAAGTGAATTCGCGAGATTCTTGATACGTACTTAGATTTTTTGAGGAGGAGAGTTTAATGTCTCTGCATTTTCAGCTTTCGATTTCGCGGGGCTTGAGTGTCTGCCTTCTTATGGTCCACTCAGGTCTGGCAAGGGCCGAGGGCGCTTCAGCTCCGTCGGTAGCGTCACGAGTGGGCGGAGCACTGACCGTTGAGGTGACAGCTGAACAAGTGAAGGCGACCCTCAAAGAGGGCTTTCATTTCAATTTGAAGGCGCCGAATCAGGTTAAAGGCTGGCCGTCAGGTCCGATCCGACCGACAAAGGCGATGAACCAACTGCTTGAGATCAACTTGCCTCAAGGTGCCGCTGTACCGGCAGGTGCGGTGGTGCTGCTGTATGTTTGCGATGATGCCAACACATTCTGTGATATTGAACGCCGTGAAATCGGTCGGTCGGCAAGCAGTGATGCCAAGGCACCACCAACAGGTGAGGTGGCACGCGCGGTCGAAAGGGCCGATCGTCATGGGTTTTACCATCGTGATTTTGGACAAGTACTGAAAATGGCGGCGACTGGTAAGAAGATTCTGTTAGTTGAGTTCGCAGCTCGTTGGTGCCCAGGGTGCCAGAGACTGACGAGTGAAGTTTTAGCTAAAAAAGCCTTTTCCAAAGCCGCCAAGGACTTGGTTAAATTCTATGCCGACATTGATCTCTTCGAGAATTTCGATCTTTCGAAGAAATACTCGGTGAGCGGCGTGCCGACACTTCTCTTTTTAGATAGTGATGGGAAAGAGATCACGCGCCTTGTGGATTATCGCCAGGAGTCGGTTGTGGTCGCGTTGGTGAACGAGGTCAAGGCTAACCCCATCGCGCTGGATAAGCTTAAACAAAATATAGTTACCACGAAAGAAAAGGTGTCACAAAAAGATCGCCTGCTCTTGGGACGGCGATTGTTGACGGCTGACCGACCGAGTGAGGCCATCGAAGTTTTAGAAGGGGTGATGCCACCGCCGACGGAACTTTATCAGGCAAAAATCGATCGCGCCTCGCGGGCACTTAAAAATCAAAAAGGGCAGGCTGGAGAGGCCGCCTCGCAGACCGAATTGCGGACTCTTCTTGAAGGCGCCCTTAAACATGAGAGTGATACGCTTCGCTCCGTTCTTTGGCGTGGTCAACTCTGCGCGGTCATGGACAAGTCGGCGGTCGAACGCCGGAAGATTATCAAAGACACCGAAAGCTTAGTACTGAAACTCCTGTCGGATCCGAAGGCTCTTCGTCATGCGGTGACGATGGATTTAGTTGGCGAATACCATGGACTTGAAAAATTTTTGGTCGCGGTGACATGGGCGGAGTTTCTTGACGAGCTTGGAGATCATGCGACTGAGGTCAAGGGGGCGTGGCAAAAGGCTGCCGAGATCGGGCAAGCGTCGGGAATCACCGACCGACAACCCGGACCGGGATTGCGCTATTTGGTTGTCCTAGTTGCTGCTGAAAAACTTGTGGAGGCGGACCGGTGGGTGGAGCAGTTGATTCGTAACGAGCCCGAGAATACGGATCTACTGCGTCGCCGGGCGCGTATCCTCAATGGCCTTAAGCGGTATGATGAGGCTCTTAAGGTTGGCGAACAGAGCCGTAAGTCCAGTGAGGGAAAAATCGAGTTTCTCGTGGTTGAACAACTGGCGAAGTCATACATTGGTCTAGGTCGAGCCGATGCGGCCAAAGCCATTCTTGATGAGGTCCTGATTCGTCCGGAACTCAAGTTAGAGAAATTAAAGGACCAGTTTGAAAAACTAACGCGTTTACCGGTAAATAATGTTACCGAGAGTGTGTCAAAATGGGACGCGAACGGCGGACGATCAGAACTAGACCAAGATCTTGGCGAAAGCGAAACCACTAGACCTATTGATAAG
>SXRI01000418.1 GCA_005793615.1 Bdellovibrionales bacterium | reverse complement strand
CCTGACGTCTCCTCGTTAGATTTCTCTGTGGTAAGAAAAATCCTATTTGGTACGAAGGTTATGAAGCAACCGAGGCCTTTAGTGGCCCCAATGCCGGGCAAGTGCCCCTTTCGGTACGATTTCCCATGAGTCAATTCGCCGGTGAGTCTTGGTGGCAGTAACGGCATCGAAAATCTCACAACTCTTTGCTCGTTTCACCATGATCTTGTTCACCAGTTGAGCTTACCTCTCGACGGGCAGGTGAACTACCTCAAGGCACCAGCGCGATCCTATTGTCATTGATGTCGGCAATTTGATTATCGGCAATTTTCTCTGTCGAATCTTTTGACATAGGGCCGGCATTTTTGGGCTGGGGCGACTCTGGCCATGCGCAGCCCTCAATCGTATTGCGATTTGACGATGGCGAAATATTTGCAAACCAAACTCTGACAGAGATTCAACTTAGAGTTCGAATCAATGGTTTTGCTTTAGCTGAGGAGCTAGAAATGCGCGTAATGATGAAAGTTTCGATGGTCACCGCTCTTTCCTTATCGACGGCCTTGGCACCAAGCCTCGCGATTGCCGGCGATGGCACCGATGCAGCCCAGTTTCATGAACTCCTCCGCTCAGCGGTACCAAGTAAACTTGCTAGCGACAAAGCCATGAAATTCGTCCACTTGCTCCCTGATCAAGACGTGATCGATGCCAGCAATGCGGCATCAATTGAGCAAGCGCTCGAGTCGATCAAGAAATCGTCATTACCGAAGCTCACCGAGCACACTGAAAAGATGCAAAAAGACTTACAAAAACAAGTGGGCGCACTCGAGGCCGATAAGATTCTCGAGAGTCGTCCGATCACAATGGTCATCGTGCCGGGAATTTTCGGCGAATTTATTCCGACCCGCGGATTCGAAGATGTGCTCTCGCAACCATCGCAAGATCGCACCACCTTTAAGGGCCTTGTCGGCGCCGCCCACGCAGCCAACGATCCCAATGCTATCGACCTTTCATTCGACCTTTATAAGCAAAAAGAAATCGTTAAACCGTTATCCGATCTCATTCATGTAGGCAATATTAGCAATAAAGCAGGTAAACCGATTGCCCGCGTTGTTCTTCTCTTCACACCCGAAATGAGCCTTGAATCAATGGGCGGTCTTGAGGACCATGCAGCGATGTTCAATCGTCGTTTGAGCAAATACATGGCAATCACCGGCTCTCAGGACCTTGCACTTATCGGCTACTCGCGCGGCACAGTACTCGGACTGGAAATGCTGGCGCAAGCCAAAACGCAGAATCTACCTTGGTTGTCCAATGTCAATGGCATGATTTCTCTTGGTGGCGTTTCGTGGGGCTCTACGCTCGCTGATGATACCGAAGATGAATCGTCGGCCAACAAAAAGGCCATCGAGTCTGTTAGAAAACTTCGCAAAAGTCTCGATCCGGGCAGCTTCATTCAAACAGGAAAGGCTTGGTTGGCGTTTGCCGATGAAATGCGAAAACAGCTTCCGGCCATGCAAAACCATAAACTCACTCCCAAAGACGCCCAATACAAGATCTCTTTGAGCACACAGATCGACATCACATCGATGCTCGGACTCGTTGGCTCGGTTGCAGGCAAACTTGGTTTACAAAGACCCGCCACCGATTTCGGCAATAACGTTCTTCGTTTCCAGACTTTCCTCGATTCCGTTCTCGCTGGTGTCGGCACGCTCACTTCCAGCGCACGAACCGAATGGTGGAAGACGCACACTCTGCCGACAAGCGTTCGCTACTACTCGATCACCGGCGCGATGGCTAATCCTGAGGCCGGCGAAATCGACAACAAAGCTTACACGACCGCGATCGGCTACAACAATAACTTTGATGACAAGAGCCTGCTGCAAAACCGTCTCGACTACGAAGCGATCAGCGGAATCACGCTCAATGACAGCCAGGTGTCAGTGGCGCAGGTTATGATTTTGCCCAACGCCGCTGCCGCCTTGAATCCGGCTAATACCGGCATCCAAGAGTCGTTCCTCGGTACTGTCGGCACCCACCACTGGGGCTTGGCTCTCAGGATCGTCAATTCAATGAAGGACGGGCAAGTGAATCCCTTCCCGCGCGAAGCGCTTCTCAAAGCCCTCGCCGCGAAGGTCGCATTGGATCAAGGAAAATAATTTTTAGAATTCAGAATTTCGGAGGATTTAAAGATGTTCAAAACGAAAATTAATCAGCTGTTCAAGTTCAGAATTCTAGCCAGCCTTCTCGTTGTTCTCGGCATTGCTACCTCTTCGTTCAAAGCCCATGGATACGACGACGTCACACATTGGGGAGAATTTTATAATATGCTCCTCTTCGCTGGTTTTCATCCTGCCCTTGCCGAAGAGGGCGCTGCCTTTAACCAGTGGGTAGATACGAGCGCGGTCAACTCTGCCACAGGTTCGCTTTTGTTTTGGTTTATTCCAGGCTATCACCCGAGAAAGTCCCGTATGCTTCACGCCCCAACTGAAGGTGTGGACTTTTACGAAAAGCTAAATCCTTTCCGAAAACTTATCACTTCTGTGGTGAACAAGCACAAACCCAGTCAAGCACACGGCGACATCAAAAACGTTCTTAATCTCGCGCGTCGCAACAGCTTGATTGCTAACGCAATCTTCACCGAAGCTCTTAAGACCGGAAATCATTTTCTGATTTGGGCCTCATTCCACGTATTGATGGACTCCTTCGCGCACGAAGGGTTTCAATACATCAAGCTACATGGTGATCGCGGTCATTATCCAGATCGGCCATTTATGTTCATTGAAAAACACAATGAAATGCGAAAGCTTGTTTTCGAGGCGCTGACTCGTGTGCGCGCGGTGATCCCAGTCGGTGGTTTGACCGATTTCAAGATGAACAGTCTCGGACGCGCCAATCGTCACTTAGACGGCAAAGATCTCTTTGAAGCTTACATGTCTGTTGAGGAGGTCAAAAAGGCAAGTGAGGTCAATCCGCATCTCGACCCACTATACAAAGCCGAGGCTGCCTCGATGATTCTAAGTGATCTCATCAAAGACAAGATCATTTCGGAGAACGTTAAAAACTACATTTTTGACGAACGCAGCGATCTTTTCTTCGGTGTAAATGAGAAAGGAGAAGGTCGACATGGGATGGAAGTCATTTCGGAAATCGTAAAAACTTTTTACACCGGCATGCCCGAAATCCTAAAAGGAGAAATCAACCTGAATGCACTCGAAGTCAAGTATGGCGACGCGCCAGCTGGCGATCTTGTGGTTCGTGGCACCAACGGCAAAAACTTTACCATCAGCCGTGAGCGATATAAGGCCCTCCTCACTTCTTCTGGCGAGGCAGT
>SXRI01000417.1 GCA_005793615.1 Bdellovibrionales bacterium | reverse complement strand
GTGATTTCTTGGATGACTTTTTTCGCATCACGAAATCATGCCTGAAACCGAGGATCAGTCAATTCCTATCAATGCCTCTTCTAGACGGCGTTTCATCAGGAAAATGCTATCGTTTTCTCCCCTAAATTCCACGATGAGCCCAAGTTTTCATGATGGATTACTCACCACCCACTGAATGTTGGAAGAGCTCTAACGCCGACACAACACCCGCGGCACCGCCGATGTCGCCAGCCGCGGCGCCAGCAGGTTCGTCGGCACCTGGACCTTCGCCGGTTGCCACGAGCTCCACTGGTACAAGTACCTGACTTGCGGCGAGCGATGTCTTTCGGTAGCCTAAAGGCATGAAAAAACAAATTTTAGTTCTTTTATTTGTAAGCGCCTTGACCATTTTCATTCATCAAGCCGCTATGGCAGCTCCGCATCCCGGAACAGCAACGTCCACCCTGGTTTCGCCCCAGCTCGGAATCTTTCGCTCACCGTTGGGCTTTCAAGTGAGCGCCGGCGAATCGGGCTGGAAGCAGGCCGAGGCACCGGCAGACAACAAGTTCATCGCCACGATCTATAAGGCTCCGCTAAAGAGTCTCAAGTCCGGCGATGCTGGCTCACTCACCGTACGCGTCGATAAACTGAGCAAAGATCTCGCGCTCGACAAATATGTACAGAAATGGATGAAGGAATATCCCAAATACGGTTTCGACGTGATCGGTTCACTGCCTTTTTCGCAAAACAAGGAAAAGGGCTATGTGCTTGATCTCATCAATCGCGACAGCGGCAAGCAACTCCGCCAAGTAGTCTTTTTGAAGAAGATGAAAGCCGTGATTCTGACTTGTCGTGACCAGACCACGACATTTAAAGAGTCACTCGGCAACTGCAATAAAATTATCCGCACCTTCCAGTGGACCGAGTAAGCGACTCAATCAAGTCGGGACGCCAACTGTAAGGCCTCGCTATCAGCCCGGGCCGTGAGATCTTCGAACTCGCGGCTCAATGACGGAAACTGCGCCGCAACTTTTTTGGCATTCACGAGACAGAGCCCGCGCGCACTCGCAAGCGTGCTCGCGACTTCAGCCAACGCACATGCTTGAAGATCCGGAAAGAACTCCGCCGCCGCCGCCTCTGACTTCAAGGCAGGGCCCAAGCGCTGCGCCAACACATAGGCAAACGCGAGCAAGGCCTGCGGTGTCTCATGGGGATTTGCTCGAACTTGGGCTCGCGCTTCGTGAATCAAAGGCATTGCCTTCACCAGCGGTCGCAATTTCATTCCGCGATGAAGTTGGCCCACCGGAGCTGTGCTCACATGGGGTTCACGCCCTGCTATCAACACCGACTTAGGCCCTTTGGCCAACTGAACGGGAGAGGTCGACAGATCTGATTTCACGAGCGGAGTTTCTTGTTGGTGATCAACAATCGCCACCGAAACCTTCGGGTGAAAATATTCCCGCACCAACAGCGTGACACCAATACCGAGGACAACCATCAATAGCACACGACGTAATTCAATCATTTGTTCGGTGCTTTCGAATGGAATCCACGTGAGTCATATCGGGCTGCCCCAGGCGACCGCTGAGAAGGCCTTCTTTTTTCACGAGCACTCGGCTCCACGAATCAAGCACTTGCATCTCAGCGATCACTCGTGCGGTGTGGTCGCCGGCCCGGTTACCAGCGCTCATAGCCGCCAGGGTACCTTCGCTATAGATCGCATCGACCGAATAAGCACCCCAGGGGTGACGATCACAGGCTGGAATTCCTGCCAACGGATGCCCTTCCGGGCAATTGACATGAATATGGCCGCACGCCAGATTCGGATAACGCTCCATAAACTCTTTCAAACTGCGAACCTTCCTGACGATGGTCAGGTCATCCTCGCTCAAACCGCCGGTACAATCGGAGTGACGTGCCTCGTGCACCAGAGTTCGCTGCCGGTAGTCCGGTTGGGTCGCGACGACTTTCACACCTTCATTCTTAAATTCAAACGGCCTTGAAGGTTGGTAACCAGGTCCGATCATCATGACACCAATCCGCGAAGACTCCACCGGCACAAGGCCACGACCTGGAATCTCAAGAGCGTGATTGAAACCGAAGATCACATTCTCCAACCATAAGCCCATTCCCGAATTAACCGCGATGACTTGCGCATTTTTTTCAGTCATCTTTTTTTCAGTCTCACTATCCGATTCAGTGATCCAGTTCTGAGGTTGCTTTTGCAGGGAAGGCACTTGCCACGCCTTCAACTCCTCGGGTGTCAGAAAATACTTGATTCGCTCATCAATGAAGTTCTTTGCATGAGCCTTCGAAGGCCCACCAAAGATCTGCGAAAAAATTCCGCCATGCGATTGATCGTAAGCCCGCAGTGCCTCAGCTTCGCGTTCATCGCCCGGCTGTGCCATTTCATTCAAATCACTGTGCACCAAGGATTTGGAATCGGCGGCAGTTATCGGCGGCGCGCCCGAAAACGGAGCCTGGGCTGGATTCGATGATTTGGGTGGCTGGCAAGCGCAAGTGAGTAGACCGACAGCCATGCCTAAAACCAACGCCAATCCTGATGACTTAAAACTGAATCCAAGGGCTCTCACGACTATGTCCTCAAGCAAATTGGCAACCATAAGTAAAAAAGTTCGACACTTCTCTACCGCCCGTTGTGTTTATAGCGAAGGCCAGGCCCTTAAGGGACCTACCCCTATTTGAAGAGCAAATCGTGCGCCTGAAACTATGACCGGTATAAACGGCGAATTGACTCATGGGAAATCGTACCGAAAGGGGCACTTGCCCGGCATTGGGGCCACTAAAGGCCTCGGTTGCTTCATAACCTTCGTACCAAATAGGATTTTTCTTACCACAGAGAAATCTAACGAGGAGACGTCAGG
>SXRI01000029.1 GCA_005793615.1 Bdellovibrionales bacterium | reverse complement strand
CAGGTCGTGTATGGACCAACTGCTACCACCTCTACCCCGCGCACGCGGCTTTCGGTGGTTACAAACAATCGGGCATCGGTCGAGAGACTCACAAAATGATGCTCTCGCACTACACGCAAACCAAGAACATCTTGGTGTCTTATGATCTGAATCCCATGGGCTTCTTCTGATCGCACACCTGCGAGCTGGCTCCAAACTCTGGACCTGACCTTAAGGTCCGGTCTTAGGGTCTGGGCGAGCTCGCATTCCTTCGCCCACCTGATCCTGAAGAGGGGCCTCCGCCTGAAGGCCGGCGACGCTGATTTCGTCCGCCCCCTCTGCGAGGTCCACCGCCGTGGCCGTGACCCCGCTCAATCGCCGCCTTTGCTTTTCCTGGCGACATTAACCGACTGTTCTCCACCGCATTCGAGTGACATGGATGTTCACGATCCACAGGAATCGGTTTACCGATAAGTTTCTCGATATCTTTAATAAATGAGCGCTCTTCGGCATCACAGAATGAAATCGCGATGCCCTTCGCACCAGCACGCGCGGTACGACCAATGCGATGCACATAGCTTTCGGCAATATTGGGTACTTCGAAATTGATCACATGTGAAATCTCGTCGATATCGATCCCGCGAGCCGCAATATCGGTCGCCACAAGCACACGAGTTCGTCCCTCGCGGAAATTCTGCAGAGCACGTTGCCGCGCGCCCTGCGATTTATTGCCGTGAATCGCCTCGCTATTGATACCATTTTTCGCCAAAACTTCGCTCACCTGGTTCGCACCACGTTTAGTTCGAGTAAACACGATAACGCGATTAAACGCCTTATCCTGAAGCACGTGACGCAAGAGATCCTTTTTCCTATTTCGATCGACGTACATGACGGACTGTTGAATCAATTCCGCAGTGCTCGAAACCGGTGTCACTTCAACGGTGACAGGATTTGTGAGCATCGTATCGGCAAGACGGCGAATATCGGGCGGCATTGTCGCGGAAAAGAAAAGATTGTGCCGACGCGCCGGCAACATGGCGATGACCTTGCGAATGTCGTGAATGAAACCCATATCGAGCATACGGTCAGATTCTTCGAGAACGAAAACATCGAGGGTTCGCAAGCTCAAGTATTTCTGATCTATAAGATCAAGTAGGCGCCCAGGTGTCGCCACCAACACATCAACGCCACCTGCAAGTGCCTTGACCTGCAGTCCTTGGCCAACGCCGCCATAGATCACAGCATGACGAAGTTTGAGATACTTACCGTAGGTTTTGAAACTCTCGTAGATTTGAATCGCCAGTTCGCGAGTGGGCGTTAAAATCAAACAACGGGTTTGCCGCTGGTCCGCACGCCGATTGTATGTAGCTAAGCGATGCAGAATCGGCAAAACAAAGGCCGCGGTCTTGCCGGTACCTGTCTGTGCACAACCCAGGAGATCGCGTCCCTCGATGAGTGGCGGGATCGCAGCTTCCTGAATCGGCGTTGGTTTGCTGTAACCTGATTCCTCAACAGCCTTTTGCAGGGGTTCAAGCAGATGCAGGTCAGAGAACTTGATAGATGTGGTCGTTGTTTCGGGAGCGTTTTCTAATTTATTTGGATTCATATATTCCGGGATTTCAATTCTAGAAACTTCTGTTTGGGTTGGACGCCGTCGATGGCGTAGATTTGCGACTTAAATTTGCGCTGCCTGTTTGCCGGCTTTTCGCAATGACCACGGACCGAATTTCAAGGTTCATGGTTCTTCTTCACACTTTCATAAAGAAGGCGCCAATCTACCACAGTTCGAAAACGAAAGATACGGCCTTTCCGGACCCTGACCGGCGAGGATATTTGTTCTACGCCCTGGGTAGCAATTACAACTCTTCCCCGGCCGCTCCCTTTGGCGCCTAAGCCCGCGCAGCACAATCAGGCTATGTCTAACTCTATATTTTTTAAGGCTATTTCCGTATTTTGACAGCCACGTGATACTATAGTACTATAGTTCTTGTATCAGGAGATTTCATGGAACCATCCGGGAAGTTCGTCTTGCGTACAGGCGCACGTTTACATCAGCAGCTGAAAGAACTCGCTCGACAAGAAGGTGTGTCTCTTAATCAAATCTGTGTCGAGCGACTCCTACAATCACGCGCAAAAAGTCCCGCGCAGATTTTCGGGAAGTTGCCGTTTCAACCGTTGGGTGTTCTGCAATACGGATCAGTGTCACGAGGCGAAGCAGCAACAAACTCGGATATTGATTGGTTACTGGTAGTTCCGGATGACGTGGCAATAGATCGGGCGCTCTACGATGTCGTCGATCAACTGAAATTACCACAGAAGAAGATTTCACTTCACCTGTCGCATTTGCCTGATGAAGAACGAGGTTATTCGAACTTCTGGCTTGAATTGGCTATCGATGCTGAGGTCTTATGGGATGACAGCGGTGTCATTCATCGATCACTAATTGGCGTACGTCGGGCGATTGCCGCCGGCAAGTACCTGAGATTTTTGACCCACGGCCAGCCCTACTGGGTAAGGAACACGAATGCGAAATCAGAAACTCGCTGAAGATTACATTTCGCGGGCCGAAAAGCGAATCGAGGCGCTTAAGACTTTGATGAAAGTCGAAGCCTGGGCCGATGTCGTACGCGAGTCGCAAGAGTGTGTCGAGTTAGCGCTCAAATCCCTGCTCAGGGCTTCCGGGATCGAGGTGCCGCGCGTACACGATGTTTCCGAAATTTTGGTCGATCAAAAGGCCCGCTTACCGAAGGGAATCGGTAAACACCTTGAGCGATTCATGGAGATTTCACGACGCATGCGACGCGATCGTGAACTCGCCTTCTACGGGACAGAGGACCTCACTCCGTCGGAATTTTACAAAGAAGCCGATGCAAAGAAAGCGCTCGACGACACGGTCTTTATCGTTAAAACCATAAGGCCCCATATCGGATCTAGTTCGCCAAGCAAATGACAATTGGCGCCTGCCTGTACAAAGCCTGAACGGTTTCTCTAATGGAAGAGACCACTATACCCGTGCTGAGCTAGGTATACTGTATGCATTCCCTAAATCCGTGTTTTCAAAAGGTGCGGAGCGACGATCCGTTTCTTTGGTTTGGACAAGGAATGTAGATGCTGACGGTACGTACTTTGTTGACCCTCTCGCTTTCGTGCGCAATCGCCCATTCGGCTGCGGCCGCCGGAAATACAATCAAATTTCCGGCCGACGAACTTAAGCGCTGCGAACCCACTCACAAGCGACTGATCAATCAAGAGCTCAATCGTGTTTACGACAAAGCCTTTCCGGCTTACTTCGAGTTCTGTGCCGGCTCAACTTGGAATAAACGCGGCGCAAGCGATGGCGGTAACTACGGTCATGCATTCGGTATTATCCGCGGTGCCTGCCTTGCTAAAGACGCCGATGGCAAAATTCAAACTCCCCAGCAGCTGGTTCCGTGTCCGGGAAAAACAATTGGCTTTAGCACCGACAGTGCGCTTTTCAATCACCAGTGGATCGCCGGCGAGGGACGCGACTTCATACTTTTCGGCAATCATGATCCGGCACAACCCATGGACCAGACCGCGTTCGATCGCATCAGTGACGAGGCGGCGGCCAATGGAATGTTCGATGGCGTGATCATTCGCCCGGAGATGGAACGAAAGATCAAAGAAGAGGCCACGCTCTATGACCTTGATCACCATACCTATCGTAATCGCTGGATCGGCAACTACATGTTTGGGACTGAATTCGCTGTGGCCGCATCACGGGGCGGCGTCGCCTGCACACGAGTGCCACTTACTAGCACCAAGCCGGGCATGAAACCCCTTCGCGCCATGCTCGAGAAATTAAATGGTCTCAACCGAGTCGCATATCAAAACTCGAAAGTGGCGGCACCGGGAAAAAAAGAACCAGTTGGTTTCGATTATGATGGCATTGTTAACAACTGCGTACACACCCCATTAAACGCCATGGCAGCTCTCGGCGCCTGGGGTCGAAAAGATAATTCAGGCCACCCCAACACTCAGCTTGAAGTGGCCATGCGCTCGAAGGATGCCATTGCGCCCTTTAATCAAGTCCTTGATACCTACCTCCTGGGTAAAGAAATGAAACCGGCGCAAATTGAGAACATGATCGCCCGCTTCCGAGGAAACAAAGAAGACTTTAAGCAGTTCCAGGAAAACGGCTGGTATGCCACACAAGTTGGAACAATGATCGACAGGGTTCCAACTTTGACCTATATGAATTCGATTTTCGATCCCAGTGATCAGACAAACTTCTTGAGCCTCAGCACTGTCTTCAGAACGCAGATTCGACATATTCTTTTCAACTTGGTGTCACCATTGGTTGATATCCAGAAGTTCATGTTCCCGATTGATCAACCTTTGAAAAACGAGTTCGACAGCTACATCAACGACGGCGGCGGGCCGGCAGTGAATCTCATTGCCAACCTCGAAGCCTGGCAGACGGACTACTCACAAACCCTCACTCACCTGCGCTCTAAGCCGGCCCACGAACAAGACGAAGTCGTAAAAGAAGTCACGGCCTACATCGAAGCGAAATTGAAGGAGACCTCACTTCTTTTGCTACACGCACAACAACTGAGGGCGCAGATCCCGGAAGCAATGTGCGCTGATTAAATTTTTATAGGAAACTTAACCACCAATTAAAGGACGTTTTATGAAAAAATCTATCGTTCTCGGAAGCCTCACCTTTCTTGCTCTGAGCACTCTCTCGTTTACCGCTCATGCAGAAGAATTTCCGCCACGAGGCAGCGAACTCGAAAGTAAATGCAATATCTATATGGCCGCGATCTGGAACAATCCCTCAGACATCGATGGTGGCACACCGAAAAATCTCGCTGTCATCGCTGAGGCCCTGAAGCTAAATGCAGAAGAGCTCCAGACCGTAAGTCAAAATCTAGCTGAAGTCGTAAAAATAGATCCCAAGAAGCGCGACGAACATTTGAACCTTGGCTACTTCCTTTGCACGACAAAACTCTCGAGCGAAGAAATTTCCGAAGTTCGATCTATGCTCCTCGAGAAGCGATAGACCACGACCATCCAATGGTCGATATGATCAGCGTTTGCATTCACTGGGAATGTTTGCGAGTATTTTGTTTATGAAGGTCGTCATCGAGAAACAAAATAGCGCTGTCCAGCTCGTTCTCTTTGTCATCATCGGTTGTTTGGCTATGGGAGCTGGTTATTCCTTTGCGGTCTTAAAAGATCAGCAGTTGAGCCTCATTCTTGCCGGGGCGGTGATTCTCCTCGCGGGGTTTGCCGCCGCCCTCGGGCGCTTTGATCCCCTTTTGATCATTGACGAGAGTGGCCTCTTTGACAGTCGCCTTGGTGTCGGCAAGATTCTCTGGGCGGATATCGAGGATGTCCAAATCCAGGGAGGATACGGAAACCGCTTTCTTTCTTTTCGTATCAACAGGCCCGAGCCCTACCTCGCTCGCTTGCGTGGAGACAAACGAGCGAAAACGCTCTTCCAACATGATTTAGGATTTCGGCGTTTCAATGTCGATATGCGCGAGATCGAGGTCAATCTCCTCGATCTCAAAGCGCAAATCGACGTGCTGATCGCACGCGATCGCCAGGGGCGCAATGCTCGCGTGAACTAATATTGTGCTTGGTCTAAGTGAGCGAACTTCAAAGCACGACGTGCTTTTCGATTCATCAATGATGGCTCTTCTGAACTTCGGTTTTCTTCGAGACGCGGCCCTCGCGGGCGCTCCAGGCGCTCTGCGGGAGCTGGCCGTGAATCAAAGTTCCGCTTAAAGCCACGTTGATCTTCACTGCGCGCGGTTTGTCGAGGACGCGAATTCATGCGCATGCCACCCGGCCGTGAATCACGTTCACGCTGAAACGGCTGGCGCCCCACTGGACGCTTTCTCTCCTGAAACGCTTCAATGAACTCCTCAGTCGACTGCGGAAGTTCGTTTTCATTTCGGGCGAATTTCTCAGTGAATTTCTCGGTGAATTTCTCAGCGGGTTGCGGCGCTGGTCGCGGAGCCTGAGGCCGCGGAGCTGGAGCTGATGCTGACGCCGATGCGCGCGGCACTGAAGGTCGCGGAGCGGATTCGCGTTGAACCGGAGCTCGCGGTACAAACGCTTCGCGTGGAGCCGTCATTTTTGGCTCAGCCGCCGGCGCGCCCATGCGGTCATTGAAAACCTCGGGCATCATCATTGCCAGAAACCGACCGGCCACTTCTTCCGCGGTCATGTTCGCAAGAGCGGTTTTCCACTCCTCACCCATCACCTCAACCGCGCGACTGTGGAACGGCTGTTCCATGAACGACGCAATATGCTTGCCGACCTTACGAGCGCCGATTTCTCGACGGCTCGGAATACGGCCCTCTTGCATTTTGGACTTCGTGTGACTCTCGATCGAGTACACCAAGCGGCGATGGCTGGGTGTCACGAGATTCATAGCAATGCCGGTCTTACCGCTACGAGCAGTACGACCAATACGATGAACGTAATTCTCAAGTTCACGAGGAAGGGAGTAGTTAACAACATGCGTGATGTCTTTAACATCGAGTCCGCGAGCCGCGACGTCGGTACATACCAGAATCGTCACGCGGCGATCACGAAACGCCTGCATGGTGCGTTCGCGTGATTTTTGGTCCTTATCGCCATGAAGCGAGTCAACCTTGTATCCACGGTCGGTCAGACCCTGCATCAGATCAACCACCAGAGCTTTAGTTTGGCAGAAAACCAAACCGTAGAAATCCTCAGCGGCTTCGATCAATTTACAGAGGACATCCGGCTTATTCGACTCTTGCACGGGATAGTAGAACTGCTCGACCGTTGCCGAGAGCACCTCTTGACGATTGACCTGTACTTGTTTCGGTGCGCGAAGGTACGAGTCAGCGACCCGACGAACCTCGCGACTCATAGTTGCCGAAAACAACCAAATATTGCTGCTCTCGCGGGGCGAAGAGCCGAGAATCTTCTCGAGCTCGTCTTTAAAACCCATCGAAATCATCTCGTCAGCTTCATCGAGTATCAAAGTTTTTAACTGATCAAAAACCAAAGTGCCGCGCTCGAGATGGTCGACTACTCGGCCTGGAGTTCCGACAACGACCTGTGCGCCATCACGAAGACCACGAATTTGCTCGCCATAACTAGCGCCGCCATAAATCGCCACCGAACGCACGCGTTTGAAGCGACCGATAAGATTGATCTGCGTCGCTACTTGCAACGCCAATTCGCGGGTCGGGCACAGGATCAAGGCCTGAACACCGCGAGCATTTGGATCGATTTTCTCCAGAAGCGGAATCGCAAAAGCCGCAGTTTTTCCGGTACCCGTCGCTGCCAGACCGATAAAATCAGTCGGTTCATCGAGGAGAAGGGGTAGAGTTTGCGCCTGGATCGGGCTTGGTTTTTCAAAACCGAGAGCTTCGAGTGCTTTGGCGATGGGTGTACTTAAATTAAAATCGGAAAACGTCGGCACTTAGATTCCTTGTTTGGGGAGTCGGCAACTTACCACGTTTTATCCACAAACCGGGAATAATCGTCACAGTATAGAGACAATTCGAAGAAACCCTGCAAAAGATTCGCAAAAAACCAGAGATTAAGCGCTGTTGGCACGACGACTATTATTCAGATCGTCGGGCTGATCGGCTTCACGAGCCTCCAGAACCTGACGGTCCTGATCCCGGTCGGCCTGCTGCTCGGCATCGTGCTGGCGCTCGGGCGGCTCTACCACGAGAGCGAGATGGCCGCGATCCGCGCGTGCGGGGT
>SXRI01000416.1 GCA_005793615.1 Bdellovibrionales bacterium | reverse complement strand
GTTCATCGGCGTACGAATTTCATGGCTCAAATTGGCCAGAAAGTTCGCCTTTACTTCGGCCGCTTCCTCTGCGAGCTCACGCGCCCTACGCATCTCAGTGACATCGTAAAACCAACTCAGTACACAATCCATGCCCTGAAACTTGATTTTCAAGAACGCAGCTTGAGCCCAACGTTTTTCACCAGAAAAAGAACTCAACTGCACAATGGCATTGGTGATGTTCTCGCCATTGTGAAGCCGCTTGATGATCGAGTCGAACTCAGTCGGATCGCTAAAGAAAGCCTTCGGATGTGCCGTACTGACCAAAGTATCCTTGAGATTCAACAACTGCATATATTGGTGATTAGTAAACAGAATCTTATAATCACCAAAAGTGAAAATCGCCACCGCGATCGGGCTGGTTTCCAACATGAACCGGAATTGATCCTCGGACTTGACGCGATCTTTGATCTGATCGTTCAAGAGACATTCTTTTTGTCGCAACATCTCCAGCGCGACTGCCATATCCGCGCGCGTGGCTTGATCACTCTCCAATAGGCGATTCACTTCATCTTCAATCGCTCGTGTCGATGGCGTCACGACGAACTCATCGTAAGAATCACCTTGCGCTACAAACGAGGTTTGAGTTGCCCAACAATTTGTTGCAAAGAGCTTTGAGCAGATGCCGGCAAATTTTCCGGCCAACATGCTGCTTCCCCAAGAAACACCGAGTGCCTTCTGGTACATCGCCTCCCAGTTATTGTAAGCCCGAAAGATACAAACTCTCTTGGCGTGATCATAGGTCACCAATTGCCAATCACCCCAACCCGCCACCGTCGCAATCGAATGCAAAGCCTCGAAGCCCTCGCGAAAATCTTTGTGGCGTGCAATCACCAGCCAGTCGGATTCCACGCTCTTGCGCCCCTCGGACTGCAAAGCCAAGCTGAAGCGTTCCGGCCCCACCATCGCCGCAACTCCGGACATCAATCCTGCCAAAGTCGAGTCGACCCAAAGCATAGCCACGGGAATATTGCTAAACATGCAGGTACCGGCCTGCGTGTCCCAGCGAATGTCGACACCCTCAACGACGATATGATCGCGCGAAGACTCAGTGGTACTGAGCGGTGACGGAACTGATACTGTGTCTTTTAAACGATTTCCCGGAAGGTCAGCCATTCGGCTATCTCAACAGGAAATCGGCAAGTTTGCAACCTGCACCGCTGTTAAACATAGGTTTATCCTCGTGAATAAATGAGTGAGCAACTAAGAGAGATTTTGCCTCGAGTAGGACTATAGGTTCGCACAATTCGCCACGCAGTCCTCATGTCCAACCTTGATCCGAGGCGCCAAACACTGCGAGGTTTTTCGGTGTCTCACAATACCGTACTTTTCAGTCGACGGTGTTCGCTCAAGTCCATCGAACTTGCTCAGGCAGGCCTGCTTTGCGTGACGCATAAAGAGATCTGTCATGAGACCTCCTTCGGCCAAATACTCTTTTGCAAGGTAACGATTGATGCCGAGATGTTCCTGACTCGGACTGCTCTGAATGAAGACGAAGTCGAAGTTGCGACTTGTGAGCGAAGCGCACTGCGAACGATCGCGAATCGCGCCTAACCCGAAGGGATCCTGACCAACACTCTCGACAATCACGACATGCCCTCGATAGGCCGCGATGTCTCCCGGCAGAATTGAAGCATTCCGATTGACCCGCACATTTTCGAAACATGACCAACCAGATTTTTTGGCATCAATAAAGTCCCGGGAAACAAAACGTGTGTAGATGGCACGATTGGGCGCCCCTTTGCGAAAAAGACTTCCCGCTGAAACCGCGGCCATCGATACAAATGCCGAGCAATCAATCCCAAGAGCAGGACCACCGCCATTATTAACAAATAGATTGAGAGTGCCGTTGGCCGCATTAACTCCGGGTGCGCCTCCATAATCGTAAACCAAGGGTTGTTTATCTTGATTCAGACATTTGCCCGAAAATTTCGTCACACGGTGATAGTAGTGAGTTTGCTTCAATAGAGAGAGATCGGTGTATTTTCGCCCCCAGCCCACAGAATCAATCGGCACCGAACGTTCAGCCCCCTCTACGTCTTTTACCTTGTTGGTTACCGGAGGAAGCTCGAGAACCCGGCAGCTCTGATAGGCCGTCGCCATGGTCCGGCGGGCCGCATAGCTGATTTCGCCCGCACGGGATTCAAGCGAACGCCCGAAACCTAGGAGATCGCTTTCTGCCCGGGCCGAACGCACACAAGACAAATGATTCCTTTCGGCTGATATCCTGGCTTCAGTCAGCGCCTCGTCGAGTTCGCGATTTATTAGCTCGTACTCCGGTTCGATTTGACTACGCATCTCAAGGCGAATCAGATGCAAATATGGATCTCGCTCGCTCTCCTCAGGTATCAAACGCGCAAAGCGACTGACATCGCTATGAAGGAGCTGATGTATGGTCTGCATCGCCCTAAAAAGCGCAGGACTCTTGCTTTCGAAATTACTTTGCAGGCTTTCAGACAGCGTCTCCTGCCTCGCTAAACTGTCAAAAAAGAGTTCGAACACCTGAGCACGCGAGTTTTCGCAAGCAAGGGCCGAAGACAAGTTCTCTTGCAGGTGAATCATCGGATCTCTGCCAGCGGCACGCGCAGGCTCGCCGAACATCAACATAGCAGACATTAAAACAGGCAACGCTGATCGCTTGATAAGTCGTCTCATCGGATTCAACTCCTTCCATGGGGTTGTCCTAAAATTATAGCAGAAGTTCCGCAGAACCATTTATGGCCGCGACGGAGAAGGCGACATTAGTCCCGAGCCGGACTATGGACTTACGTCTGATTCAGGTACAGGGACGCCCTATAACCACGTTATCAAAATTCATGCGCCGTTCTTGAAGTTCACTTAAGACCTGCTCGAAGATCTCGACCGATGGCATGTAGTGACCGCTGCACCGATCAAGTGATCTCATGTGCGCATTCTCGAAAACCATAAGACCAACACCCGCAACAGGTCCACCGGCAGGTAAACTCGAGTGTTGAAAGGTCGCAGGGGAATCATCGGTAAGGCGAAGAGCGAATATCCGTCCGGCAGCATCCATGTGATAAAAATAGTGACCATCGGCGAGTGGATAATTCTCGCGATAGCGCCAGCGCTGGGTCGAAGACTCAAGCACGATTTCATATCGTCCCGGACTGCTGACATAATGCACGCGGTTTCGTGGGTCGGTCTCACCGTAAATTCTACCCATTTTTATCGTCAAATATTTTTCCGGCGAGCCTGTCTTCTTCTCAGCTTTCTTCACTGTGGCCGAACGTAGAAATCCCTTGAAAAACTCCGCCGATGCGGGCCAAGGAAAGCCACTGCCAAACCCAATAGCCATGGTCAAAATCATAAGTCGTCGCGAGAACTTCATCATTACCCTATTCGATCCCTATTGAACTTTGACTGATCAGTTCATCTCAAAACTTAATCTGGTGAACCTTCAATTCTGTGGCAGGCTGTGCATTTCTCACGCCAGAAATCGGGTGCTCGCCAAAACATACATATTCGCTTTGATTGAAGTTATCACTTAAAGAGCCGATCCGGCGCTGCTCGCCCCTTGTCTACAACCTGGGCAAGGGACGCAATTTTCGTCTTCGTCTGAGGCCCTCTCCAACTTTTCACGGGGTGACACAGTAAAACAGGTCATCAGTTCGAATATGTTGGTGATTGAGAAATCCGCATCGTTGCAGGATCTTTCGTAAAAAAGACGTCTTATTTGAGT
>SXRI01000415.1 GCA_005793615.1 Bdellovibrionales bacterium | reverse complement strand
GGCAAGGTCATCGGTCTCAATACCGCGGTTGTCGTCGGTGCAAACAATATTGGTTTTATCACGCCGATTCATCTGGTGAAAAAGGTTCTCAGCAACCTCGAGATTCATCATGTCACCGGTATTTGTCAGTTGGGGGCGGCGATTCAGCGCAATTCCGCCGCGAATGCCCGCTGGCTCAAGATGAAAAAACCAGATGGCGTCATCGTTTGCAAACTGTATCGGCGCGGTCTCGCTGACGCGATCGGGCTTAAGGCACATGATGTGATTCTGGCGATCAATGGTTTTCATTTTGATCGCCATGGCAATGTTCGTGGCGAGCGGATTTCACGCAAACGCAATATCTTCGATATCCTTTACGAAATTCCACTCGGTGAGCAGGTGACCATTGAGATCTTTCGCCAGGGCAAAGCGGTCTCGCTCAAGACGGTGGCGATTCGTTGGCCGGGTGAGGAGTTTGTAAGCCAACCGCTTTTGCGTGAACGGCGTTACCTCTGTCTCGGTGGCATGGTGGTGCAGGAGGTCTGTGCCGAAATAGCTGGCGCATTGAGCACTGTAGGGCTCAATCGAGAGTCAGCCTTCCGGCAGTATTCAATCTACAAGTCAAAGGTCATGATCACGGCGATTCGAGATGACAGTCCGGCGACTGACTTGGATTTGGGATTAGGTGATTTCGTCGTGCGAGCCCAGGGCGTGCGGGTGCGGAGCCTTTTGGATTTTAAGCGCGCGATAGAGCGAGCAAAACGCACAAGAGCTGAGTTTTTTCTGGTGGAAATGGCCTCTGGGTCAGTCGCAAACTTCGCGCGTGCGAGTTTGACTGATGAGGCCACCCGTATTCTTCGTTTCGGAGAAAAATAGTTTCCGGGACTCTGCCGTGCTGCAAAGTCCCAGCGTTTTGGCGCACGCCTAGGCGTCGATCTGTGGCGCAGGGCGCACCGTGGGTGTGAGTCGACCCACATGGGCGCCAGCGGGTCTACGGCGTGGTAGCGAGAATGTAAAGGTAGTGCCAATTCCAGGGTGGCTTTCAGCACGCACAGTGCCGCCATGGGCTTCGACGATAGTTTTTACCACTGCCAAGCCAACTCCGGCGCCTTGATCCGCTGTCTTGCGGGCCTGCCAGAAGTTGTCAAAAATTCCCCCGATTTGGCTGTCTGGGATTCCCGGTCCGCTATCGGCCACCGAGATATAGACGAATTGCTGATCGCTGCGAACTTTTACCACAACCTTGCTATGCCGGGGGCTGAATTTGATGGCATTGCCGACAAGATTGCCGAGAACGCGCATCACGCGTTCGCGGTCGAGAAAGGCAAGAACCGGTGGGTTCACTTTTTCAAACTGCAGGCGAATATCTCGCTGTTTAGCCAGCGATTGCATCATGAGGCGAGCATCATCGAGAACACCTTCGACGCCGAGCTGATCAAGGCGAAGTGTCATGGTGCCCATATCAGCTTTCGATTGATCAAGAATGTCTTTGATCAAGCCATCGATCTCAACAACAGTGGCCGCAATCAGATCGGCTCTATCGGCAATGTCTGGAGTTGTCGGCGACGACTTGATGCCTTTTGCCTGCTCAGCAATCGTGGCGAGGGGATCACGAAAATCAAAGGATACCGCTGAGATAATTTCATCACGTGCTTTGATTGCGTTTTGCGCTTCACTATAAAGGCGGCCGCGCTCGGCTAGTTGCCGCTTGCGCTCGTGGAACATTCGCAAAATAAGCAGGACCATGCATAGAAACAGGACGCTGATCAGACCCGTGAACCAAGTCATTCCGCGTGGAATCTGAACCTCAGCGCCGGTCGCGGCTTCGCGAGCACGGGCGCGGGCGCGATCCAGGTCAGTGTTGTGCAGTTTTACTATCTCATCGAGTGCATGATTGATATCGGTCAGAAGAGGTGTGGTCTTTGATTGATAAAACTGGCCAACAATTTTCGACTCTGTCTGCTTCTCGCGGTACTTCATCGCTTGTTCAAAAAAATCGTCTTGTTGCAGCTCGAGAGCCTCAATGCGTTTAAGGAGCTCAGGAACTTGCGGCAGGCTGAATTGCTTCTCAAAACTAACCAGGGCCTCTTTCAAAGCCTGCTTTTCCTTTTTTTGTTCATCAAAGAGTGACTTGGATCCAAGCAGAAAAAAAGCACGGCTATTGCCAACCTGGGATTCAGCAATATTCCGAATTCGTTCAACTTCGATGAGGGCACGTACATCGACATTAGCAACTGCGTTACTCGAAGCGACAGTTTGCCGCAGAT
Source organism: Bdellovibrionales bacterium (assembly GCA_005793615.1). Classification (GTDB taxonomy): domain Bacteria; phylum Bdellovibrionota; class Bdellovibrionia; order Bdellovibrionales; family JAMPXM01; genus SXRI01. Next base: position 341 of record SXRI01000415.1, on the reverse strand, counting down.
TCATCGCATAAATCCAGCCACTAATGATCACGGCTGCAAAAACAACGGAGAATGTCAGCAGAGCAATTCGGTCAATACTCCAGCTAAATGGCTTCTTTAAATTATGTGTCTTTTGAGTTTTAGTCATTTAGACGACATATCAATGGCGCTCCGCATGAGCAATCTAAAAGTTTCCCTATAGAAGCGGAAAGATCGTGAGCAGAGCCTAAAGCACAGCTCTCGCGAGCTGCGAGAAAAAAACTCAAAAAAATCTTGAGGGTTGGTGAACGGAGTTCTGCTTGAAGAGTTGTTCGATGATCCGGGTGATGGAGTCCATCGGGATCAAGCGAGTCGTACTTTGT
>SXRI01000414.1 GCA_005793615.1 Bdellovibrionales bacterium | reverse complement strand
CTAGCGATCGTACCGCTGATGGAAAATGACTTCGTGAGTAAGCTCGGCTGGCTAACCCATCGGGAATTCATGGATGCACTGGCGTTCGGACAGATACCCCCTGGTCCCGTTATCATTGCCGCCACTTTCATCGGCTTCAGGAGTTTTGGCATGATGGGCGCTGTCATCGCGACCATCGCGATTTTTAGCGCTCCTTTTTTTCATATGATGACATGGTTTCCACGCTTCAACGAGCGTCTCTCGCGCCTACCCTGGATTTCGGCCTTCTTGACGGGCGCTATCGCTGCCGTGGTCGGCGCGATTCTCACGACGACTTTTGACCTAGCCAGAGCGCTTGAAAACCAATCAGTAACAATACCGCTTGGCGCCCTGGTACTCGCTGCGAATCGGTACTCTAAAATTCCGACGTGGATACTGATTCCCGCCGGTGGACTCATAACACTATTATTTACCTAGTCCGTTACCCAGCCTCGTCCTCAAGTTCATCATCGGTAATGGTGCCGAGATTGTACTTTTCAACACGATAGCGCATTGAACGGAACGTAATGCCGAGAAGTTTTGCGGCTTTTTTCTTCACTCCGCCAGCGGTATGAATCGCTTTGACCAAAAGCTCTTTTTCAATTTGGCCCACAACTTTGTCGAGATCAATACCGTCCTCGGTGATCTCGATGCCATCAGAAGATGCCATTTTACGTCCCGTGGGCGTATTTACGAAGGGCGGCAAAGACTCTGGAAGAATCGTCGCGCCACCTTCAAGAGCCACGGTTCGCTCGATAATATTCTCAAGCTCTCGGACGTTGCCGGGATAATCATACTTTTTAAGTAGATCCATGGCTTCACGCGAGATCGCGGACACGCTCTTCGTCAGTCGCGTGTTATACTTTTGCAGGAAATGAGTCGCGAGCGGTCCGATGTCATCACGACGCTCCCGAAGACTGGGTGTTTTGATGTTGATGACATTGAGTCGATAGAACAAATCCTGGCGGAAGCTACCCTGATTCACCATTGCTTCGAGATCGCGGTTGGTAGCCGCGATAATGCGAACCTCAACTTTGGTGTCATCAACCGCTCCCACTCGTCGGATCACACGTTCCTGGATCGCACGCAAAAGTTTTACCTGAATCGACATCGGCAGCTCGCCGACCTCGTCAAGAAACAACGAACCACCGTCAGCCACTTCGAAGAGGCCGGACTTATCGACAACAGCGCCAGTGAAGGAGCCTTTCTTATGTCCGAACATCTCTGATTCCATCAACGATTCGGGAATGGCGCCGCAATTCACCGTAACAAACGGCCGATCTTTTAACGGACCATTATAATGAATGGCCTTGGCAACCATTTCCTTACCCGTGCCGCTTTCACCGGTAATAAGGACGTTGGTCGGTGTTTCCGAAACACGCTTGATTAAATCGTAAATACGGTGCATCGGCTCGGAGTTACCAACCAAGTTTTGAAAGCTGTACTCTTTTTCGAGTTCTTTCTTTAGGGATCGGTTCTCGACCTCGAGGTTTCGAGATCTGAGTGCGTTGGCGATATTAATCCGAACTTCATCAATCTTGAAGGGCTTAGTGATGTAATCGTAGGCGCCCATTTTCATCGCTTCAACGGCGCTCTCCGTCGTTCCGAACGCGGTGATCAACATGAAGAGAAGCTCTGGCTGCGTGTCCTTAACATGCTTCAGGAGCTCGATCCCCGTCACATGCGGCATCTGCAAATCCGAAATAATGAGATCGAAGCTCTTCTTTTTGAGCATGTCGATCGCCTTTTGGCCATCTTCCACACAGGTGACTTCATAGCCCTCTTTGCGAAGCATGATATCCAAAAACTCGCGGATTGATTCTTCGTCGTCAACGACCAGGATTCTCGGTTTCATCTCTTTAAACCCCTCCGCGCTTCTGTCCTCTAAACGCTATTTGAAAATTTTCCGACGCCCGTCGAGATTCTGCAAGTGCATTTTCGTCTAGGCCCGTTGATGCCTTGGCAGGAAACTCCAAAGTGAACTCCGTGCCTTTGCCCTTGACGCTTTCAACAAAAATAGACCCGCCATGACTTTCTATGATCTTATGCGTGACAGCCAGACCCAGACCAGTACCCTTGGGCTTCGTCGTGTGAAAGGGTTCAAAGATCTTACGCAGTCCCGCCTCATCAATGCCACAACCATGATCTTTGATCTTTAAGACAACCTTGCTGCCATTATCAGATGTCGAGATCTCAACAATCGGCTCCACAGCATCGCCCATCGCCTGATAGGCATTGATCACTATATTCAAGAGTGCTTGTTTAAGCTTATCACGGTTCCCACCAATCAAAAGACTAGCCTTAAGGCTAAGTTCCTGGCGGATCTCGGTGCGTAAATTCTTACTCAGTTTCACCATCTCACAAACATCGCGGATGACTTCATTGACGTTAATGGGATCATCTTTCAAAGTTTCCGGCCGCACGAAATCAAGAAACTCGGTCACGAGATTGTTGAGTCTGTCGATCTCTCTGAGAACTATCGTCATAAGACGCTGTTCTTCCTCCTGTCGCCCAGTAAAGGAGCCGCCCAGGAGTTGAATGCTGCCGCTGATGCTCGCCAATGGATTGCGAATTTCGTGCGCGATTCCAGCAGCGAGGCTTCCAACCGCCGCCATTTTCTCGCTCTGCCTCATTTGAAACTCGAGCCGGCGCATCTTCGTCAAATCTTGAAAGGTAAGAATGAAGCCCGCGACTCGATCACCTTCAGCAGGCAGCGCCGAAACGATAACCTCGAGCAGCAAGCGATCACCGAAGGGACTATTATAAGTATGATCAAAACGCTCGGCCAAACGAGATTCAGCACTGGTTCCAAGTGCCCGGGCTTTTTCAAAGATCCCTGGCGAAATTTCATCAAGCGTTCGGTTGGTCAGGGCGCGCGGCAAAGGATCTAGGATATCAAGGGCAGCTCGATTAGCGACAACGATCATTCCGGTTGCATCAATGGTGATCAACCCGGTCGCGACGTTATCGATGATCAGGGCATTGAGTCTTAGTGCATTACCCAGGTCGATGCCGGTCTTCTTGAGTCGCGTGCCCATGAAGTTAAGCTGTTCACTCAAAAAACCCGAAAGAGCAGCGACTGCGAAAAAAGCAAGGTTGTTCAGACCAACAGCGAAATAGAGAGTTTGTCCTTTGAGATCAGGACCAATGATCATCAAAAAACTAAACAGAATTGAAGTCCATATTGCGAGTACGAATGCTCCACGATGCCGAAACACAAAGCCGCAGAGGATGATGTTGACCAGATAGAGAAAGAGAAATATCGACTGATTAACGCCGGTATAGTAGATCAAATAGGTAATGAAGATCGCTTCGAAAACAAACAGAATCGCCGTGGCGATCCAAAGTTTCAAAGCCTCTTCGAAGAAAACCAGGTAAATACCGTTCAGCGCGAAGGCGACAGCCATCAGCACGAGAACAGGAAGCAAGACTTCGGCATTTACGAACTCAGGTTGCGACGCTTGAATTACGACCGTCACAGCAAAAATAACAAGGAGAAAGCCAAGACGAATTGCCTCGATGGCAAGCATCTGGGTTCGACTGTTAGTGAAGTCGAACCCTATCGCCTGATCCGCAACCTCGGAGTTAGCGGTCTTTAGTCTCGAGGTCTCCTCTGTCGCCACTAATGACTTCCTCTACCGGCTTAACCGATGGCACCGGCGATATTGAAGATCGGCAAATACATGGCAATAACGATGAAGGCGATAATTGCGCCGAGTACAACCATCATGATCGGCTCGATCAACTGGGTTAATGACGAGACCGCGACATCGACCTCGTCTTCGTAAAAGTCCGCAATTTTTCCAAGCATCTGGTCAAGCGAACCTGTTTGCTCGCCAATCGCGATCATCTGCGTGACCATTTGTGGAATGTATTTTTCCTTCGCCAAGGGAACCGTGAGAGACTTTCCCTCGATGATAGCGTATTTGGCGCGAGCAATCGCGCGCTCGATCACATAATTTCCCACGGTGTTGCCGGCAATATCGAGCGACTCCATGATCGACACGCCCGAACCAAGCAAGGTCGACAGAGTTCGAGTGAATTTGGCAATTGCGCTCTTTTGAATCAGGTTTCCAAAGAGAGGCAAATCAATAAAGATCCTGTCGAACACGCGCCGACCATTCTCCGTCTCGTAATAAACTTTTGCGCTGTAGCCAGTAACAAACGCTCCCAACGCCATCATCCACCAATACTTAACAAGCGCATTACTCATGCCAATGACAAAAACCGTGAGCGCCGGCATCTCGCTGTTGAGCTGTTGAAAGAGAGCCTGAAACTTCGGAATAATGAAAATCAAAAGACCGGCGACCACGAGCGCGGCTACGGTCATGATTACGGCCGGATAAGTAAGTGCACCTTTAACCTTACTGGTGATCTTTACGCTCTTTTCAATGTACACGGCCAGACGCTGCAGAATCTGGTCAAGATTACCTGACTCCTCTCCCGCACGAACCATGTTGACGTAAAACTTGCCGAACATCTTCGGATGCTCCGCCAGTGAATCACCAAAGCGCTTTCCCCGACTGATATCATATGCGATCATCCTTAAAGCCGTCGTGATTCCGGGAGTTCGCGCACTCTGCGCCAACGTGTCGATTGACTGTAAGATCGGAATTCCCGAGCTGAGAAGTGTCGCTAACTGTCGAGTGAGGATCTGCAGGTCCTTGGGCTTGATGGCAGCCGATTTGAATTTTTTCGCGGCTGCTGCCGCTCTATTTTCAGACAAGCTCACCCGGGTCGGTACCAAGCGCTGTGCGCGCAACTTGACCCGAGCTTCGCCCTCATTCGAGGCTTCAATCTCACCACGCATATCTTTGCCGTTGGCCGCACGCGCCTCAAAACTGAACTTAGCCATTGCTGCTACTCCTCAAAACGCTTTTCTTACAAACCCGATTTCTTTAACAGTTGATCCAGAGCTTCGGGCTCCGAAGTCGCGGCGAACGCGGTCTTCATATCGATTTTGCGCTTCAACAAAAGATTCGCCAAACTCTGGTTCATGGTTACCATTCCGGTTTTCTCTTGTCCGACTTGCATCATCGCGCCGATCTGGTGAAGTTTATTTTCACGCACCAAATGTCGAATACTGGGCGTCATCAGCATGAACTCAATCGCCGGCACCCGCCCACCCTGAATCGATGGCAACAAGCGCTGTGAGATCACACCTTGCAATGTGAAGCTCAGAAGAACCCGAATACGTTCCTGCTGATCACTCGAAAAAACACTGACAATACGGTTGATCGTCGCGATCGCTGAGTTGGTGTGGAGTGTTGCAAAAACTAGGTGACCAGTTTCCGCCGTAAGAAGTCCAGTCTCAATCGTCTCTAGGTCGCGCAACTCTCCGAGCAGACAATAGTCCGGGTCTTGACGTAAGAGGTACTTCATCGCTGAGCGATACGAAGCGGTATCCGCGCCAACTTCACGTTGGTTGATGATACAGTTCTTATGGGTATGAACAAACTCGACAGGGTCTTCGAGCGTAATGATGTGGCCATAACGCTCGGTATTGATTTTGTCGATCATGGTAGCGATAGTGGTCGATTTACCGGAGCCGGTTGGGCCAGTGACCAACACTAGTCCATAGGGCAAGTTACACAAGTCAGAAACACCCGATGGTAATCCGAGATCTTGAAATTTCGGTATCGTCACCGGTACTCGGCGGAAGACGCCGGAAACCATTCCCTTTTGCATGAAATAGTTCGCCCGAAAGCGGGCCATATTTTTCACGTCAAAACTAAAGTCAAGTTCGTGAGCTTCTTCAAATTTGCTCTTCTGACTGTCATTCAGTACCGAGTAGCAAAGTTTACGGGTCATTTCCTTATTAAGTGGCTCGGACCTGACACGAAGGATCTTGCCATTCACGCGCAATGCAGGCTGTGACCCGGCAACGAGATGCAAGTCAGATGCACCTTGGTCCGTGGCGAACTTCAGCAACTGCAGAAGAGTAATCATGTTTCATCATCTCCGATCGTCGACATCAGAACTTGATCTATGGAGATCAGCCCTGCCTTCAGCTTCCGTAAAGCCGCCTGGCGCAGAGATCGCATGCCTCCGCGAATCGCGGCACGCTTCAACTCGAGACCGGTACCGTTCTTGCCGAGGATCTCGCGCAATGGGTTCGACATCGGCATAACTTCGTAGATTGCGACGCGCCCTTTTACACCGCTATTGTTACAGTTCGAGCAACCCTCGCCACGCATCAGATTATATTCGGGAATTTCCTCGCGCTTGACGCCCGCAGCGATCAGCGCTTCGTCAGGCACTTTGTGTGGAACCGCGCAAGCCTGGCAGGTACGGCCAGCGAGACGCTGCGCTACGACCAAGGTGACCGTGGTCGAAATCATATAACCGGGAATGCCGATATCGATCAAACGTGCAATCGACGAGGGCGCATCATTGGTGTGCAAGGTGCTCAAAACCAAGTGACCGGTACTCGCCGCTTTAAACGCGACTTCGGCGGTCTCTTTGTCACGGATCTCACCAACGAGAATAACGTCAGGGTCCTGACGCAGGAAAGATCTCAGCGCCTCTGCGAAAGTGAACCCGATATCCGGATGCACGTGAACCTGGTTGATACCGTCAAGGTTGAATTCGACCGGATCCTCGGCCGTACACAGATTCATCTGCGGATCGTTGACCGTGGCCAGCGCGGAATAAAGTGTCGTCGTCTTACCGGAACCTGTGGGCCCCGTCACAAGCACCATTCCTTGCGATTCGTTGATCTTTTCCTTGAAGGTCTCAAGATCCTGCTCATCGAATCCGAGCTGCGTCATATCGAGCT
>SXRI01000413.1 GCA_005793615.1 Bdellovibrionales bacterium | reverse complement strand
GAAGATGGCGGCGGTGATTTTGAATGTTCCCGAGTGGACGGCCAATGAGACTGCCACACTTTCAAGTTTACGCTACTCTGGGTACAGCGGACCGGTGCTGGTGATTGCGCGAGCCGTAACAACTTTGGGAAAACCCAATGTACGGGCGCAAGAAGGTGTGGTCTTTCTCGAAAAGCCATTCGATAGCAAGGATCTGGTCGGCATCATGCAGAAGATGTTGCATGCCCGCGTGGTCGCGCAACGCATTCATCGCCGCTTCAATACCGATGAGGTCGCTGAAGTCTCACCTGAGGGTAAGGACGCCAGTTATGCAAGCCGTTTAACGAATATGTCCAAAGGCGGCGCTTACCTGGAGTTTAACAATGCGGCACCGTTACGGACTGGTGATCGAGTGCGGATGAAGGTAGATCTTAAAGAGGTCAATCGGGTTTACTCCGTTCCAGCACGCGTTGTTTGGACAGGGCGAGTTGGGGTGCCGGGCCTTCCATTTACGGTGGGTGTTGAATTTGTTGGCATTCCCAATGTAACGAAGAGTATCATTGGTGGCATCTAAGTGGGTATGCTAGCTCCAGGATGTATCACCGATGAGCCTTTTAAATTATAAGCTTCGTGATTCTGTTCTCATGATTGAGTTTCGTGATCCGAACTCACGCAATAGCTTCTCGATCCGAGCGGCTGAGGAGTTGCGCGAGATCTGGGAATCCAAGCGCGACACCTATGAATCTATTTTGTTCACTGCGCCCGGGCGAGTTTTTTGCTCCGGCGGAAATCTCGCGGATTATGCCGCGATGACCGCTGCCGATCCGGGCCGCGATGTTAATAAGCGCATCAGTCAGATATTAGATGAATTTTCACGTCTCCAGATACCGACGGTCTGTATGGTTACCGGTGATTGTCTGGGTGGCGGCCTTGAGTTGATCAGTGCCTTTGATGTGGTTCTATCTTCACCGCATGCTTTGTACGGATTTTGGCAGCGAAAGATCGCACTCACTTTTGGTTGGGGCGGTGGTCGCCGACTCGAAAAGCGAGTCGGCTCTAAACACCTGACCAAGATGGCGCTTTCGGCGTCGACTTTTGGAGCTGTTGAAGCTCTGCGCATCGGCCTTGTCGATGCGGTTTGCACAGAGGCGCTTTTGTTTGAAGAAGCTCTCACACGAATTCGTCAGTTGAAGGAGCTTCCAAATGGGCCTGTCGAGGCACTCAAAAACTGGGAGCCCGAAGCCGAGCAACAAACCTTTGAGAAGCTGTGGTGGAGTGATGAGCATCGCGCCGCCCTCAGCAAGAACAAGAACCGTAAGCCCCGCGGCAAGTGACTGCTGTCAGTGACGGCGGCCATCGCGAGCGGGAAAAGAGTCCCAGCAGAGCTGGCAACCGTTCAGGCTCGCATCGGTTTGGCGAGACCGAGAAAATAGACAAAGACGTCTTCAAATTCGTAAAATAAGTTGACTCAGGTTTCGAAGCTCAAAAAGTCCTCGGGAGACGCCGGCGTAAGTATTTTCCTTCGACGACGTAGTGGCTCATCTTGCGCATTCGGAGCGGGATCCTCGCTCGTTTGGCGTCCAATAGAAAAGCCATTTGTAACACTCTCAAAAAGCTGATGCGAAAGTTCATGTTATGTAAGCCTCTTCTCAAAGGAGGTCTTTCGAAATGAATTCCCTTCATGAACATGCTCTTAGGCTTAGCCGTCAGCACCGGCAGACGGAATCGGATTTGGTGGCGGTATTGGGTGAGATCGAGACTTTGAACCTCCATCGAACCTTGGGTTTTTCGAGTTTATTTACTTACACGGTATCGGCTCTTGGTTTAAGTGAGCCAGTGGCTTATGCGCTGATCACCGTGGCACGAAAAGCTAAAGAGTTAGGCGCACTCAATGACGCCATTTGCTCGCAAAAACTCACTGTCAGTCGCGCCAGCAGAATCGTCGCGGCATTGACGAGAGAGAATGCAAACGAGCTCATTGCGTTCGCCGCCAGTCATACACAACGCGAGACCGATCAAAAGGTTGCGCGCCTTAGCGATCGCAGGACCGAGAGACACGAGAGTCTGAAGGTTTCGGTCGAAGTACTTGAACTTCTGAAAAAAGCGCAAACTGTGATGGCGAGCAAAAAGAAGCGCGACCTCAAGCTTAATGAAACTCTTAAGTTTGTCCTCGAAGAATTCCTGAATCGCCATGAGCCCGTGCGCAAAGCCGATCGTGCGCGCCAACGCGCGGAGAAGAGTACGCCAAGAATTTCGGCGGCGAACTCTGTTTGCACAAAACCCGAAGCATGCGCCAAGTCAAACAAAAGACGAACGCCTATCGCCGCGCGCGTACGGCACATCGTCAATGGCCGCGATCAAGCCCGGTGCACATTCGTGGATCTTTCTGGCAATCGCTGTTCCAATGATCGTTGGCTTCACGCACATCACATTGTTCCAGTGAACCGCGGAGGAGGCAATGAACCTGCGAACCTCGTCACTCTGTGTTCATTCCATCACGATCTCGTTCATCAGCTGGGCTTTCCGATCGAGGGACAAGTGAACTGGATCAGAGAACCAGGTCGAGCGTACAGCCATTGAACCGCTTTGGTGCAAGCGGCCGCCATCGCTCACGCACGGCATGTCGTCAATGGCCTCCCGGCCTCCCTAGCGAGTAGGAAATTTCTCCACGACTGTTTTGAGTTTGAACGGGAAGTCGGTGTCGATAACGGGCTCCATCCACGCTTAAAACAGTTTACGGCTACAGAGCCTCCGGCACATGAACTGCAATGCAATGGCGCATGAGTGCCGCGAACGGTTGCATTTTGGCCATGGGTCAAACTTTTTCCCCGGAGTGAGAATATGCTGTCCTGGAACTTAAGTAGTAATTTGAGAAACACGGCCGCGTTTGCCGCCATCGCCATTTCGGCGACGATTGTTCTCATGGCGAACGATGCAAATGCTGGTTTCAAAGGTTCGATCGCTTTTACCGAAGAAGAGAAGAACGCGCATTTGACCGCATTGCCTGCGATTCTTCAGACGGCGGCTGATTGTCTTGAGCAAGATATGCAGCGCCATTATGACTTCTACACACAGTACGGTATCTCGCCCTTCTATGGTGATCGCGGGGCTTTTTCTAAGATGACGCCGGCGGATCGTCGCCAACATTTGATTCGTTTAGGCAAGAACCCGGCGCTTCTAAGCGAATTGCAGCCGACTAGTACTTTGACAGATAAATTTCTAGCCGGTCTCACCGAGACTTCTTCGCCGGTTGGTATCTAAATTTTTTCCGCGCTTTCTTTTTGGTGAAGGTCCAGTTGATGGTGATCTTCTCCTTATTGGCTCGTTTGTTCCATG
>SXRI01000412.1 GCA_005793615.1 Bdellovibrionales bacterium | reverse complement strand
TCGGCGCGGCGCTGGAGGAACTGTCCCGCCGCATCGGTTTTCGCGTGCACTTGGCTCATCATTTTACGCAAGTCACCGGTAGAGGTGGCAATGGCACGCTGAAGGGTGGCCTCTTCTTTTTCCGGCGAGGTATTTGCCTGTTCAGGAATCTGAAAGTGCTCTGCCTGCACTAGGTGAATCCGACCGATCGCCATTCCCGGAGAAACGCCGATCCCGCTGAGCACCTTGGAATCGGAGCGGCGGGGCGAGGTCTTGCTTAGGGATGGTTTCAAGGATGGTGCCGCTTGCGGGGCTTGAGTCGGAGCTTGTTCGTGAAGTCCGCCCAGGAATTGGTGAAGGGCGCCTACGGCCTCCTCGGCATCGGCGCCGGTAGCTTCGAAGTGAATCTGATCATTGAGACTCACTTCGAGAGCCATGATACTGACCACGCTCTTGGCGTTGGCGGAGCGAGAGTCTTTATGTACTGAAATGGCGGAGACATAAGATTTTGCCATTGCCGCCAGCTGTGCTGCCGGACGAGCATGAAGACCCGTCGGAAGATTCTGAATGACAACGATAGGCGAACGCGCGTGGCCTATGCTTACGGGCTGCGAGTTTTTTGCGGTAGCCTGTTTGCTCCTAAGGCGAATGAGAATGTCGACACCGGCAATTGCCTTTTGCACCTCACCGCTGCACGGAAATTGAAGACGGTCTTCGCTGGTGTCGGTCACAACCATAACGGAGATCAGGCTCCTGGCTTTTCGCGAAATCAGATCGGCATCAAAACGAATAAGGTGTTGCCCAGCTTGAACAAAATCGCCGAGCTTCACAAGAGGGAAAAAACCTTCGCCGGCAAGTTTAACCGTGTCGAGTCCGATATGTAGCAGGACCTGGGCACCACAGGCATGCTCAATGGAGAGCGCGTGGTGAGCGCGATGCAGCTGAACGATCTTTCCCGCGCACGGTGCCTTAATCGTGTCACCGGTTGGATCGATAGCAACGCCCGGGCCGACGAGTTTTTGTGCGAACACCGGATCAGGCACGGTTTCAATAGCCAAAACGGGGCCGTCGAGGGGGGCGAGAAGATTGCAACTCCACTCAGATGAACTCGAGGCAAAAGACGATTGAACTTGGTCACTTTCCATAAGGCTTCATTACTCCGGAGTCTGGTCGTATCACTGGCGTCAAATGGGGCGTCAAATGGGGCGTCAAATGGGGCGTCAATCAAATGGGGGCGTCAAATTGGGCGCCAAATGGTTTTGAGTTACTTTATGGCGACGACGGAAGACGGGCAAGTGGTGAATGCTTGAAACTTTCTAACCAGCACTGCTAGGGTAGGCGTGATGCGGGTTTATGGGGCGAGAAAATGAAGAGATTTGAGAGATTTTCCGAGGGATTTACTGATGGGGTCAATGATTGGGAGCGCGGTGCTCTGAGGCAGCTATATTCTGAGTACCGTCATTTGTTGGATATGCGGCGCATTCAACTTCGCCCGGCCGCTATCGAGCTTTGTGACTCTGAAAGCCATTGGGGACGTTGGAATCCGGAGACGCGCACGATTGAACTGGCACGTAGACTTCTGCGCGAGCATCCGTGGTTTCGGGTCATTGGCATCCTTAGGCATGAAATGGCTCACCAACTCGTTGATGAAGCGTACGGTGATTTTTCGCACCACAAGCCGCATGGTGACGCCTTTCAGTGGGCCTGTCAGAAACTCGGCGTGCCGCAGGAGTACTCAGGGGCCTCGGTGCATCTGCAAACTTGCTCCCTCGATTGGCGTACTGAAAAGTCCGACGATATCGCCGAGCGCATGCTCGAAAAGGTGCGTAAATTATTAGCACTGGCAACCTCGGTGAATGAACATGAAGCTGCCTTGGCGATGAATCGAGTGCGAGAAATTTATGCCAAATACAATCTCGAACATGGCGTTCGTTCGCAGTTTGTACATCTGGTGATCACTAGCGGTTCCAAGAGAATCGAAGCGCACGAGCAAAGAATCATCAGTATTTTAGTGGGGCATTTTTTTGTTCAGGTGATCTCCGGGCACACCTATCACCCAGCCAGCGGTGAGACGCATCGAATGTTTGAAATCGTTGGCCGGCGAGAGAATGTGTTAATGGCTGAATATGTCTATTACTTTTTGCTACGGCAGATGGAACAGCTAGTGGCGAAGATGGTCAGCGAGGCGCCGCGGGATTCGCGCGGTGTTTCTGGTCGCGTTTCTGGTCGCGTAAGGCAAAAGTCTTATCGGCTTGGAGTCTTGCAGGGTTTTGCCGAAAAACTTCATGCGGCCGAGCAGTCATCGCGAGCTGACGCATTTACAGATCAAGAGAAAAATGTGATCACCAGCGCGCTGGTCGAATTCAAAAAAGACAAAGAGCTTGATCGTTATCTAGGTCAAGTTTATCCGCGGCTGCGTCTTCAGCGCTCAACCTCGCAGCGGATTGATACATCGGCCTATGATGCCGGCAAAACGGCCGGTAAACAAATCACCTTGAATAAACCAGTGAGCAGTGCCGCGCGCGGCGGAATTATCGGTTTGCTCCGTGGACGTTAGTGGCGAGGTCGCGTGAGGCGAGCGAAGTGGCAATGGCTTCGGCAACACGTATACCGTCGCAGGCCGCCGAGGTGATGCCGCCCGCATAACCAGCGCCTTCACCAGTCGGGTAAAGACCCGCGTGCGACACGGATTCAAGTGTGTCGTCCGTGCGTGTGACTCGAACAGGGCAGCTGGTACGCGACTCAACTCCATGAAACTGAGCCTCGGGAGAGATAAAACCGCGCATTTGGCTTTCGAATTGCTCAAGACTAGCACGTAAACGTACGACAAGATCGCGCGGCAAGATTTGGTCTAAGCGAGTGGCGACCACGCCCGATGGCGATGACGACGGCAAAGCCACGCCGCTTCGGCCTTCGAGAAAGTCGACGACCTTTTGTACCGGAAGCTGCCTATTGCCGCCAGCTCTCTGTACGGCTTGAAAGGCAGCTTGTTCGAGTTTGCGGCGAAATTTGAGTCCGCCGAAGAGTTCGCTCTTGAAGCGATCTTGGTGGTTGATCGAGACCACGATGGCTGCATTGGCAAACGGAGAGCTACGGGCATAGTTACTCATGCCGTTGGCAACGATACCGTCAGCTTCCGTACCGATCGAGAGAACAAAGCCCCCAGGGCACATACAAAAGCTATAAACGCCGATACCTGATTTGTCATCGTGATCAGCGAGGCGGTAGTTGGCCGCGCCTAAGGCTGGGTGTTCGGCATGTTTACGAAATTGGATGCGATTGATCGCACTCTGCGGGTGCTCAATACGAAGACCGAGCGCAAAGGATTTTCCCTCCATTGCGACTTCAATTTCGGAGAGGTGTTGAAACACATCGTCTGCCGAATGCCCGGTCGCTAAAATCACGTGTTCTGTTGGAAACACCCGGCCACCGGCGACTTCAACTCCTGTAATTCGATTCTGGCTGGAGCTTTTGTCAACCAGGAGTTTGGTCATGGGGGTGTTGAAGTGAATCTCACAACCATTCGCTTGGAGAAATTCACGAATCTTAGGAATGACTCGACGAATGCGGTCGGAGCCAACATGGGGATTGGCGAGATAGCGAATTTCCTCGGGCGCCCCGAAGGTGACCAGGCGTTGCATGACATAGGGAATATGTGGCGACTTGATTCGCGTGATGAGCTTACCGTCAGAGTAAAGCCCAGCTCCGCCTTCACCAAAGCAGACGTTATTATGGGGATCAAGCTCGCCATAGCGCCAAAACCGGTTGATTGCTTGGATGCGTTTCGGTCCCTCTGAACCCCGCTCGAGAAGGATACAGGGTATACCGCGTTCTACCAGGCGGATCGCCGCAAAGAGGCCAGCGGGCCCAGAACCGACGATAACCGGCTTGGGGGTCGACGGCGAGAACGCTATTTTCTCAATCGCAAAGGTCTCGTCAGCGGGCGTTTCACTTTGTTCGAAGACATCAACTGAATAAACCCAATGTGGATCGGTGCTTCGGCGGGCATCGACGCTCTTACGTGTTATGCGAAACTGGGAATAGTTCGGTACAAGCCAAGCGAGTTTCTCTTGAAGATCCTCATCAAGGCCTACCTTCAGGTCACGGAAGCTTTTCATGCTTCAAATCTCCTGGTTGGCGGAAGTGTTTAAGTAACATAAAAATTCAAGTTCGTCCATGGGTGACAGGATTCGAATTTCGGTTTGCCGGTGCGGGTATTGACAGAATCGAGCTCGCCCCTTGGAATGGGAGCATGATGAAAGAAATGCTTAAAGGCTCCCCTGCAAGGGTATTGAAAGATGGCCTGAAAAACGGCCTCAAAAACACATTTTTCGATTTGCTCATGCCCATGATTCCCAAGAATGAGCTGAGTCATTGGGTGGGGCGAGCTGTGCACCGGCCGCTGCCGGAACCACTTGGACAAAAATCAGTAGAGCTTTTTGCGAAGTATTTTTCCATAAACATGAACGAGGCCGAGTTTCCGATCGATCACTATCGCACGATCGGCGAGCTGTTCACGCGTAAACTCAAAGCGGGCGCTCGTCCTCTTGGAGCTGGACCTGTTCTTCATCCGGCCGACAGTCAGATCACTGAGTCAGGTTTCATCACTGAGCAAACATTGATTCAAGCCAAGGGGAAAAACTATAATGTGGCTGAACTCCTTCGCAGCCAGCATTTCAGTGCGGTGTTTGAGGGCGGGAGTTTTTTTACCTATTACCTTTGTCCCACGGATTACCATCGTGTGCATGCACCGGTAGATGGCAGGATCGTTTGGGGTTGTCATGTTCCGGGTGAGTTGTGGCCGGTGAACTCATGGAGCGTCAATAGCGTACCGAATTTATTTAGTCGTAACGAGCGTGTGGTGGCGATGATTGAAACACCCCGTGGGCTGGCGGCTTTAGTTATGGTTGCCGCTACGAATGTGGGTAATATCACCATGAGTTTTGATTCGCAGATCAACACCAAGGTTCGCGCCGGCGAGCGCCATGTGCGCGAGCTTGTTTATGAACCCGGAATTGAAATCAAAAAAGGCGATGAGCTCGGTATTTTCCATATGGGTTCTACGGTTGTGATGCTCTACCAAAAAGGAATGGTTGAGTGTGACCTTGAGAGCTATCGGTCGCGTCACGTGAAGATGGGCCAAGAGCTTGTTTAGTTGGTTTTGGGTGCGTTTTGGCGACCTCGTTGACAGCTCGACGAAATTTGCACCGACATTGCCTGGTGCTGAATCTTGCTTAACGCCTGTCTAAATTTTATTCACCTCAAAATAGCGAAATTGGCCCTACCTCAAATACCCTAGATCTGAGGCCCTGGTTGGATGTGCTTAGCTTGGTGCCTGAGTCTTGCATTGTAGTATTGGATGAATCGCTGAGAGAGCGATCTTACGCAATGAGGTGGTTTTGATGTCACTTAAAGATGGTGCGTTTTCTCGACGAGGAACGATTGCAACGGTACTGTTTGTGATGCTCTCGGCCTCGTTCTCACGGGCTGACTTGGCCGGTGATCGGGGCGCTGATCTTAGTCAGGAACTTGAGACCGACTCCAAATCTGCGGAGCCGGCGGATTCAGGATCCGGTAGTGAACAGCGAAAGCTAGGCGGAACCTCCAGCGAAACTGCAGGCGGAATAGATAAATTAAAATGCCCGGATATTGCCAACCTTCAGGAACAAGCCGAGAGCCTTATTCTGAGAGCGATCACCGAACAACAGTCTGCGATTCGGCGCACGAAACCTGCACAATCCTATGAACAAGACACAAAAAATCCACGCGGCTCACGCATGAAAAGCCAGGTCCGCGACGTTGCAAAAGCATTGGTGTCGGCGATTAATAATCCACTGTCCTCGGTGAAGCCGGCTTCATTTGCCCTTAATGGTGATGCGAAACGACGAGCGGCTTTGAAGGTGTATTCGCAGTGCTATGGCGAGCAGATGAGCACTGCGATTGAAAACGCCAAATTTGCACAGAATATCGGGCAATGCGCTCAAGGAGACGGGCCCATGAGTGTCGGACTCAATGCGACTCAGGTGTTTCAAACCACGAGCTCCGCTGAGCAGGTTCAAAAATCCTTTGTGAAGAAGATGGTTGAGCCTGATGAAACCCAAGTGATGTCGTGTGAGTCACCTTGCGGCGCCTACAAACAGCGCTTGCCGGAAGGCTTTCCCAAATCCGGGCATGATTATCTTTTCCGCACGCAAAAGGAATTTGGATTCGGGTACTCGATGGCCAATGAGACCGCCTTGCGAATCACGAAGATTCCACTCTGCAATGCTGAGTTTTATCTCGTTTCGGCTTTGGGCTTACCTCAGCACCCTGGCGACCGTGGCTTCGATTCGTCGACCCTGCTCGGCGTGATTGCCCCGGTTGGCGGTAAATCAGTGGTCTTCGGTTCCTTTGCAGCCCAGGTGTATCGCGGTGGCGGTGATAAGCCCATGCCGATCGTTTTCCAGGAGCACCATGAGCGCTTCATCAACGATGTCTTTGCGAAATACAACTCCATTGGTGCGATGATTGGCTCCAAGGAGACGGCTGTGAACGGCCTTATCGGCGGCAATCCGCAACTGGTTCCTGCTGCGCGTCTGCCTGGCCCCGGAGCCGCTCAACGCACGGCCCAATAGGACCTCCGGTAACTCTCCGAAAATCCTCCCCAGAATCCTCCCCAGAATCCTTATTGAGGTGCAATCGAGAGTTGCCTTCCCCGGTAAACTCGGGTAACCCTCTAGTTTCATTTGCTTCCTATC
>SXRI01000028.1 GCA_005793615.1 Bdellovibrionales bacterium | reverse complement strand
CGGAAATACTACGACACGCCAAAAACTCCTCTGGAAAGATTGATTGAAGCAAAAGTTCTAAGTCCTGAAAAAGAGAAAGAGCTTTTGAGTATCATGGATCTGCACAATCCGATTCAATTAAGAAAAAAAGTGGAACAAAATCTTAAAGCAATTAATGAACTCGTGCAACAGGCCGATAACCTTAAAAAGGCGGGATAATGAAGAAAAAAGCTAAATCCCTCAGTAACATTTATTTACCGGTAAACACGTGGGCGCCTCATTATGAGTCAATGGAATCACTCAGGTGAATTGAGGGCTTCTTCGACATAGTTTGTTTATTTGATTTCATTGTTAACCTCACGTCAACTCAACTAAAGCAAATGCCGATACGTTATTATGATTACGCTCAATGAGCTCAGAGTTGAAACGGCTGGCCATGGTCTTAAAAAAATGGGTGCTCGCGCCGTAGCCGCCGGACCTTTTCATTTAGCCATCTATTACTTCGGGGTAATGCGAAACCCTGGATTTGCCTTCTTCAATATTTATGGCCTGGCCTTACTGATGTTACTTGCCGGCAGTTTTATTCGCTTCGTGCAGTGGAAGTATTTGGATCACTGGCTTCAGGATCGCAAGGGCATACAGAAGTGGCTCATGGTTTTCTCCTCCAATGCGATTTTCATGGGTCTTGCTTGGGGTGTCGCGAGCGTCGCGACGATTCGCGAACACGGCTTGGCTCCGGCCAGTTTGGTGATGATTCTTTACTGCTTCGGCGTTGCCAGTGCTTCGATTTCAGCGTTCAGTTTGAGTATTGTGACCAGCGTCATTTTTCAGTTAGTCATTTGCACGCCGGCAATTGTAACTTTAGTTTTGACTGTTTCAGATTCCTTTGTTTTTGGTTTCCTCGCAGGCTTGGTGCTGTATATGGTTTTTTCATTGATCACCGCATTCAGCCTGAATCGATTTCATATGGAAGTGATGATGAATCGCGAGACAATCGCCAAACAGAAGGAAGAACTCGAGTCCGCGCATGAGCGTATCAAAGCCATGCATGAGAGCATCGACGAGGCGTTTGTGGTTTTTGATCGTGAGGGAGTGTGTCGAGAGAGTCCTGCGCGTCGCGGGCAGGAACTTTTGGGTATGGATCCTAAGGGCCGCTCGATCGATGAGGTGTTGCGAGTCGGCACCAATCAGATTGAGAATGTGCGTAACTGGTATCAGCTGTTGATCTCTGATCGCTTTGATTTCGAGGAGACTGCCGCTCGAGGACCGAAATCGGCGGACTTCGAGGGTTCCGACAAAATGTTGAAGTTCCGTTACCATCCCATGCGCAGCGAAGATGGGACGGTCAAGAACATCATCTTAACCGCGACTGATGCAACCACTGAGGTGGCGGCGACGAAAGAAGCAAGGCTCTCGAATGAGCGCGCTAATATGATTTTACGTATTCATGAAAATCGTGGCGGTTTTCGCCCATTCCTGACAGCTTTTGAAGCCATGTTGACGCATTTATGTAACTGGAACGGCGAACGAGTCGATGATTTGAAGCGTGAGGTCCATACGGTAAAAGGCGCCTGCCTTCTCTATGGCCTCAACTCCCTGGCTGAAAAAATTTATGAGACTGAACTGATGATTCGTGAATCCGGGCTCGATCCCGATCTCGAGTTCGTTCGCTTACAGGGAGCTATCCTAGAGATGGAATTTAAGGTCTGGCGAGTGCGTGAAATGAATCTCTTCACCCAGCTTGGTGTCTTTGCCGACAACTCCATCGAGGTTTCGATGCGTAAGTTTTCCGAGATTGAAGATAAGTTTTCGCGCAATCCCGAGTCGGCTAAAATTTTTCAAGCCATCGGTCGCGAACTTTTGGCCAATGAGCTCGGAGATTTGATTCGCGACTTTCAGTTTCATGTGAACAGCACGGCCGTTAAGCTCGGCAAATCGGCTCGCCTTGAGGTCGATCCGATAAGTGATCGTGTTTACCTGTCACCGCATGTCTATATCGAGGTGGTACGTTCGCTGGTGCATCTCTTTAACAATGCTCTTGATCACGGGATTGAATCTCCCCAGGTTCGTGCGTCTCGCGGAAAATCTGAGACCGGTTCAATTCGCGTGCGCTACCAAACCATAACGGCTCGTGAGAAACCATGGATTCAGATTACGATCGAGGATGATGGCGGCGGTGTCGATCTCGTAAAACTGCATGAGGTCTTGAAGAGTAAAGGTGTAGTGCTTCCCGAAGACATGTCGCCCCTTGATGTCGCGATGAATATCTTCGGTAACGGCATTTCGACCAGTGACGAAGTGACGCAGATATCAGGTCAAGGAGTCGGCATGGGTGCCGTACGTGCGGCGATTTTCAAGGATCGAGGTACAATTCGCATCAAGCGAACCGATCAAAGTGGTACCTGTTTCGATATTCGGCTGCCGGTTCCGAAAGAAGGACTGAAGACATCACTGGATGAGGTGTCGAGCACTTCGTCAACCCCGTCGCCAACTTCGCTCAAGGGCGCGGCTTAAGCCAAGCGAAAGAGTGTATAGGGCTTTCGATGCCCTTTTTAATTCGCGTTGGTTATTTCACGATACCTTTGTACATATAAGCAATGCCGAAGGTGAGTGGCTTTGCCTCACAAGACTTGAACTGTCCTGTTTTCAACATCAGATCTTTAAAGTCTTCGCCACAGGGAAACTGGGACGAAGAGTTTTGCAGGTAATCATAAGCCACCTTGCGCCCCGTGATCCAGCCGCCAATCATCGGCAAGACATGGCGAGAGTAGGCATTATAGGCCTCGCGAAATCCAGGTATAGATGGCTGTCCGAACTCCAAGACCATCACCGCACCCCCTGGTTTCACGACCCGGGCAAGTTCGCTCAAACCCTTAAGCGGATCTTGGACGTTGCGAATGCCAAAGGAAATGCTGGCAAGGTTAAATGATGCTGTTTCATAGGGTAATTGTGTGACATCGGCTTGTTCAAATTTGATCTCGAGACCCTGCTTCAATGCCTTTGCCGGCGCGAACGCTAACATCTCGGCGCAAAAGTCGGTGCCGAGGACTTCACCCGCTGGGCCGACCGCATTTTTGAACTCAATGGCCAGATCACCGGTGCCAGTGGCACAATCCAATACACGCTGACCATTACGAGCACCACTCCAGGCGACCAGGGTCTTACGCCACAAGTGGTGAACCCCGCCAGAAAGAACATTATTGGCGCGATCATAGCCACCAGCAATTTCACCGAACATGGAACGAATTTTTTCCGCATCCGGTCCGGAGCGCACGGGTTCAAGATTCATGTTGCGGGCTCCACGGTCGTGAGCTTGCGACCAAGCGCTTCGGCTACCCGACGTACATCACCCACAATCGCGGCAAACTGGTCGAAGCTCAGAGCTTGGTGAGCGTCTGACAGCGCATGAATGGGGTGAGGATGCACTTCGATGATCAAACCATCAGCGCCGGCGGCGATTGCGGCAAGCGACATCGGTCCGATCAACTCAGGACGACCGGTGCCGTGTGAAGGATCCACGATAACCGGGTAAGAGCTATGCATTTTCAAGTAGGCAACTGAGTTCAGATCCAAGGTGTTACGGGAGGTGTTTTCGAAAGTACGAATACCGCGCTCGCAGAGAATCACGTTCTCATTGCCACCCTTCACCACATAGTCTGCGGCCTTAAGCCATTCATCAACTGTGGCGGCGAAGGCTCGCTTGAGTAACACTGGTTTGTTCAAGGCGCCGAGTTCTTTGAGAAGCTCATAGTTGTACATATTGCGCGAACCGACTTGAAACATCTCGACGGAGTCTACGAAATCACCCAGTTGTCGGGGGTCGGTGATCTCGGATGCCAAAGGCAAACCTACCGCACGCTTCACTTCAGAAATGAACGAAAAGGCCGATTCGCCAAGCCCCTGAAATGAATCTGGCGACGTGCGCATTTTATAAATGCCGCCTCGAAGGCAACAGGCACCGCTGGCCTTTACCGCTTGTGCGGTCTCGAGCAATACCTCATGCGATTCAATGGCGCAGGGGCCAGCAATCAGCGCGACTCTGCCGTCGCCGATCAGCACTTCACTCGGACCTGAAACCAAAGAAGAAGAGCCGTGCGCAAACGAAATTTTCACGGGGCGATTAGCCGTCAGCATCGGCAAACGATGAGCCGTTCCCATGGACGCAGGAGCGGCGTTGAGATTGTTTGGCAGGTTTTTGGACGTGGTCGTTGTCATCTCCGACATCATTTACACTCTTGGATTTACTCTTTAACCTGTTTTGTCCGCATTACTCATTCTTAATAACCGAATTTCTACCCGATTGCTTGCAGATCTCGTGCCCCTTCGCTTGCGCTCTTTGAGCCAGCAAAGTATAGCCTAGCCACTTGTTTTGTGGATAGGTTTTGTGGACAGGAGAACCGGGTTGGCGAAACGAACACGCTTCGATGCGAACGCCCTTCGCGACTTCCTCAAGAATGGATGGCTGCTCGCTTTTGAAGCCGACCAAATCCTTGTAGGATGGGGCGAATGGAGCGAATCAGCCAAACCGCCAGAAGAGTCCTTCCCATCAGAGCGCCAACCAGAGCGCCTATCGGCGCCTCAATCGGCGCAATGTACCGTCTACGCTCCTGATTTCTACCTCAACGATCCGAAACCTTGGAAAGCGACGGCAAATTGGGACATTGTGTCGCGCGGTCATTTTGCCAACCATTTTTTGACGGGTATTGGGCGGAATGTCAATTGCGAACCTCTGAACTGGCGCGAACCTCTATCTGAAGATTTCGCGAACTGTTGGCAAAAGATCCAAGAGGGTTTTCGAGATCGGGGCCTAAAAAAGGCAGTGCCGGTAGTTTTTGCATCCGCCACGGTGGATTTTTCACGGACCAAATCGCATGAAGGGCTTCTGGGCCAGATTTTGACACAGGCCTTGGAGCTTCCCAGTCACTTGTCACTCTATGGAATGTGGTCGGAGAACACAGGATTATTTGGCGCGACGCCTGAGGTACTTTTCAGTCGGGATTCAGTAACTGCACCGATCTGCACCATGGCACTAGCTGGGACCAGGGGTAAGAGCCGTGCTGACGACCGGGAGGTTCTATTTAATGACCCTAAAGAACGTCATGAACATCAATTGGTGGTTGATGATCTGAAGGGGCGTCTTGGAACCATCGGCGATGTGACAGTGGATTCAACACAGATTCTTGAGTTACCGACTCTCTTTCATTTAGTGACTCCAGTTAAGGCTTGCCTGCCTGCCGGTCGAAATATTTCCTTCGAGGATTTGGTGCGCCTACTGCACCCGACACCTGCATTGGGGGTAGCGCCACGGGCCTTGGGATTTGGCGAAATTCGCCGCTGGGATCCGCTGGCTAAAGAGCGTCAACGTTTCGGCGCACCCTTTGGAGTGACATGGCAGGGACGCCATCATTGTGTGGTGGCGATTCGCAACGTGCAATGGCAGGGCAATAGTCTGAAACTGGGCTCGGGCTGTGGTGTGGTGGGTGAAAGTGAGTTTTCTCGCGAGTGGAGTGAGTTGGGTTTGAAGCGGGAATCGGTCAAAAGGATGCTGGGTCTATGAACATTTCTTTGTCTTATCGCCTTTTAGAAGAACTCTACTTGGGCGGTGTGCGCGAGATCGTTTTTTGTGCCGGCGCTCGTAATTCTCCTTTGATTATGGCGTTGACGCGAGCTCCTGCTTTTGTGCGCCACTCGTTTTTTGAGGAGCGAACCGGGGCTTTCTTCGCGCTTGGCATCGCCCGTCGGACCGGGCAGCCGGTCGCGGTGATCACCACTTCGGGAACGGCGGTGACCGAGCTTTTGTCGACGGCGGCGGAGGCCTTTCATACGGGAGTGCCGCTGATTTTCGTTACGGCCGATCGCCCGCGTCGTCTGCGAGGCACGGGGGCGCCGCAAGCCATAGATCAATTTGGTTTGTTTACTAAGTTCAGTACTCTGGAGTTTGATCTCGAGCACGGTGAGATGTTCAATCTGGCCGGCTGGAGTCGGCGTGCCCCGGTGCATGTGAACATTTGTTTTGATGAGCCTCTGATCGACGAACCGTTAGAGGCGCACGAACCTTTAACAGCTCCGCCAACGGAGATCACACCCCATGTTTTTTTCGGCTTGTCTGGCTTTGAGCGTTCAAGTGGCTCTGAGTGGGCGGCGCTGAGATTGACAAAATTCCTGCGACAAGCCGCTGATGGTGTTTTGGTCACGGTCGTCGGGACACTTGAAACCGAAGCGGAGCGCGAAGCGGTGACGCACTTTCTTTTACGTGTGGGTATGCCGGTATATCTTGAAGCGACGTCAGGCCTGCGGGAGTGCCAGGAGCTTCGCTCACTGCAATTACGTTCTGGCGACAAAATCCTCTCATGGGCACTTAAGCGACAGTTACTTTCACACGTACTCAGAGTCGGTGGCGTGCCGACGGTCCGGATCTGGCGTGACCTCGACGAAGCTAGTTCGGCAGTTGAAGTTTTGTCACTCACCCCCCTGCCATTCGCGGGTTTGAGTCGTGGTGAGTTGATTTGTGCTGAGATTACGACTGCGGTCGAAAATGTGGATGTTCGTGTGGAGAAGAGCGCGATGGTCGATGCGTTGATCACAAAAGATCGCGCGGTTGAATCAAGCCTCCTTAGGCTTTTTGAGGGCGAACCCTTTTCCGAACCAGCGTTGGTGCGG
>SXRI01000411.1 GCA_005793615.1 Bdellovibrionales bacterium | reverse complement strand
TCTCAAAAAAGATCTTACCGACTAGTCTGTTGTAGGTTGATGATCACTTCGGCTATAAACATAGTCCGGAGTGACCTCGATCGATGATGACCAAAAATGCAACGCCCAAAAACACAAGCAGTTCTCAGACCTCCCCGCCACGCAATATAGAGATTTGGGGAGTGAATCAGAACAACCTCAAAAATATTGAGGTTCATATTCCTCTTGGTTCGTTTACGGTGGTTTGCGGGCCCAGTGGTTCTGGTAAGAGTTCGCTCGCCTTTGAAACTCTGTATGCCGAAGGACAGCGACGCTATATCGAGTCACTGTCGAATTATGCCCGACAATTTCTGGGGAAGGCACCCAAACCCGATATTGAAGGCATCCGTAACATTCCGCCCGCTATCGCGATTGAGCAAAAGAATACCGTTAAAACAAGTCGATCAACGGTCGGCACCACGACTGAGGTTGTCGATTATCTACGCCTGCTCTTTGAGAAGATCGGTAGTACCTTTTGCCCGACCTATGGTTTTAAGATCGAACGAGATTCGGTCACGGATGCCACGCGAAAGACAATTGAACGCTTATCTGGTGCGCGCGGATATGTGCTGGCACCGATCTTTGCTGATAAACGAATTACGTCTGGCGCCAAACTTCACGCTCTTTTGGTTAAAGAGGGCTTTCTGCGTATTTATGTTCCCGCAAGTCCGGCGCCGGCAAAGAAGGTAGCTCGTGCTAAGGGTCGAAAGGCAGTCGTCATTGAGCTGCCTAAAGGCCCGCAGTGTCGCTCGCCGGAAGCTGAACATCCTGTCGGCTCAGTGGTTGAAATAAAACCTGGAACGAGCGGTGCCAAAGATCTTCCCGAGGGGGATTTCTTTCTTGTTGTTGATCGCATGGCTTTTAGCCGTGATGACGAAGGGCGCGTGGCCGATTCGATCGGACAAGCCTATGCCGCTTCACTCAAATTCAATGCTGGAGTCAGCGGTCGTGCCCATGTCGTTACTACCGATGGCAAGGAGCTGCGGTTCAGCGATGACAACTCCTGTTCGGTTTGCGGCTTCACTTTTCCGAACGTAACATCGCAACTGTTTTCATTTAACAATCCTGTCGGCGCGTGCACGACCTGCAATGGTTTTGGCAATATTCTTACTCTCGACGAAGGCAAGGTCGTGCCAAATCCAGATCTTTCCGTCGCTGAAGGGGCCCTGCACCCGTTTACCATGCCCAGTGCCGCAAGCGACAAGAAGCTTCTATTGCAGTTCTGTAAAAAGGCCGGCATAGACACCTCAATCCCCTGGCGACTACTGCCTAAGGAAAATCGCGATCTCCTGTGGAAGGGCGATGACCGATTTTTCGGCGTCGTCGGTTTGTTCGAGTACCTGGAGACCAAGAAGTACAAGATGCACGTGCGTGTTTTCTTGTCGCGCTACAAGAGTCCGCTCGCCTGCTCGACCTGCAAAGGGTCTCGGCTCAAGCCGGAAAGCGAGTACGTCAAAGTCGGCGGGCACACCATCAGCGAACTCACCCGAAAGACGATCGGCGAGCTCTATCAGATCATGCAAAAACTAGATCTCAGCAAGACTCAAGAAGAAGTCGCCGGCGAGATTCTAACTCAAATTCGCTCGCGACTTGGATTTCTCAATGATGTCGGCGTCGAGTACCTGACAATGGATCGACCCACGCGAACACTCTCCGGCGGCGAATTTCAACGCCTCAATCTTGCGAAGCAGCTCGGCATGGGACTTTCACAAACACTCTATGTTTTGGATGAACCGACCGTTGGACTGCATCCGCGTGACAACGATCGTTTGATTGGCATTTTGAAAAAACTCAACCAACTCGGCAACACACTTGTCGTCGTTGAACACGATCACGACGTCATTGCAAATTCCTCAAATGTCTTAGAGATGGGACCCGGATCCGGACATCTTGGCGGCAATGTCATTTTTAGCGGCGCTACAGCGGATTTCTTCAACGCTAAAGATTCGATTACCGCACCCTATATCAACCGCACGAGCGCTGCCTTTGCTCACTCTGGCAGCGACGGCGAAACACATCGCCCGGTTGAAATTGATAGCTTTCGCTATACCCTCGAACTGAGCGGCTGTACCGGGCATAACCTCAAAAATCTTACGGTGCGTTTCCCGCTCAATCGACTGGTAACCGTTACTGGCGTGAGTGGTTCAGGAAAATCGACTCTCGTCAGTAAAACCCTGTATCCCGCGATCGCCCAGGCACTTCGCGTAGAATACCTTCAAGGTCAGCCTTACGAGGATCTGCGCGGACTGGACTATATCAAGAGTGTTTTGTTTATTGATCAAAGTCCGATCGGCAAAACGGCACGCTCCAATCCAGTCACTTATCTGAAAGTGTATGATGCGATTCGCTCAATATTCGCGGCGACTCCTGAATCAAAAGTGCGCGGTTACAATTCAGGGACGTTCAGTCTTAACGTCGACGGCGGTCGGTGCCCGGTTTGTAAAGGTCTCGGTTTTGAACTCATCGATATGATGTTCATGGACGATGTCCGTCTGACCTGTGATGCCTGCGATGGTAAGAAATTTCGTCGCGAAGTTCTCGAGGTTACCTACAAAAATCGGAACATCAACGAAGTACTCTCGATGACCGTGAACGAGGCCATGGATTTTTTCGTCGCCTATCCAAACATACGCAAACCTTTGTCTTTCTTGAAGGAAGTAGGCCTCGACTACATCCGTCTCGGACAAAGCGCCTCCACCTTGAGCGGTGGAGAATCACAGCGCTTGAAAATCGCACGCGAGTTTATCGCAACCCAACAACGCGCGGCACTTTACATCCTCGATGAGCCGACGACCGGACTTCATTTTCGCGAAGTCGATATGCTGATGAAAGTACTCTCTAAGCTTGTCGACGCAGGCGGTAGCGTTATTTTGATCGAGCACAACTTGGATGTCATTCGCACCTCAGACTATGTTATTGATCTAGGCCCTGAGGCTGGCGCCAAGGGGGGCCAAGTGATTGCGGAAGGATCTCCGAATGAAATCGCCAAAAATCCCAAAAGTCTTACAGGAAAGTACCTGCGTAACTATTTAAAAATTTAGATAGCTCGCCCGCTATTTTTTGCGCCGTCCTTGTGGCTCCTGGATGACTAATTCGAGAATGAAATCCTGATGATGTTGAGGGGCATCTCCGGGCTTAACAATAATCACCCGCGACCAGTCCTGCGCATGAAGTTTGAGTCCGTTGAGCTGCACCGGATCCAAGCTGATTTTATAGGTTCCGGGAGTAAGATCGGAAAAGAGATAGAATCCATCGGAGTCGGAAGTCACGTCACGAACAAGTTCGTAGTCTTTCTTTTCTAAGCGAAGGCGAATGCCACGCTTCCGATTTTCGCCGCCACGCAGTCTGACACGGATGAGACCACCAATCTCGCCGGCAGCCTCAACCGTAAAGTCCACCTTGATCATCTTTCCCGCCCGTGGATAGACGCGAGCCCCCTTCGGAAACACCGCCATTCGATCAGAGTCAAATGACGCCAACGACAGCGTCACATCAGCAGGATCTTGCACCGGCAAACCCGTTAGTACGGCGATGCCGTCTTTGCCTGTTTTGATTCCGGTATCTTGTTGATTGAGTACGACCTCCGCACCTTCGACAGGCGGCTCACCGGCGTCTTGCATGCCGTTCTGGTTTTGGTCGTGAAAAACATAGATCGAGATCGAACCCAAGAGGGCCTGCGGGCGCGGCAGAACAGACCAGGTATTGGTTCGCGGTTCACGCGCAAGGCTATATGAAAGAAGCGCGCCCGCGCCCCATCCTCCCTGGTTGTCTACACTAGCATTTGCCGTGAGCGCGAAGGCATCGAATTGCCGCGTAAGACTCAACACATGCTTCCGTAAGTTCTGCCGAAGCGCCTCGGTCCAACTCAAACCTACGGTCGAAAGATCTGTAATTCGATTTTTCAAATCGAAAGCGGCCGTATTTACAGTTCGCTCGTCGTAGCCAAAGGTGAGCCGCAGGTCGGTCTGACGAATCGATACTTGCGACGCGAGCTCACCAGTCATGGCGATCACGGCGGATCGATCAAGGTTGATTGTATTGAACCATTTTATCGGTCCGGTCTGGGTGGATGCGCGATTGGTCAATAAGTCTCTCCTAAAGCCGTCTCGATAAATCGTTTGTGATGTTTCAAGGCCTAGTCGAAGTGTGTGAAGAGAGAATAGGTCGAATGTTAGGTTGGCACGGTATATGTCCTGCGGATCTAAATGAATCGGATCCGGTTTGTAGTATTCACTATTGAAATTAGACAACCTGGTATAACCCAAGCCCATCGTTGCTGTTTTGAGGGGCATTTGCACATCGCTGGCGACGGCCACTCCTCCCCGCTCGGTCGATGCTCCGGCAAGGGTCATCAAAAAGTCTTGCACCAACGCCCGCCCACCAAGAAGTCCGTAGATCACTGGCTCAGCCACCGCGAGGTTCGAAGAAAAACGCGAGGCGGCCGAGAATAGATTAAAGCTCTTCCCAACGCTTCGATCGTATTGCATGAGCCAACGGGCATTCGCCCCTAGATCGTCAGCAAAGGCCAGACGGTAGGCTTGCTCTCCAGGTTGAAGAAACGACGACTCGAGGGAGTAAGTTTCATAGCCCTCACGCCTTTGCCCTTGTGGGCCATAGAAGGCCAAGCGAAAGCGGTTCACGCCGAAATTAAGAGGTACATTCATAAATTCATAACGACCAGCCACCGAGGTGCGCCGATCAATGAAAACGTCATTCTGATAGAGCTCAACCTCCCAACCTGCCGCCAGGTCGCCCGTAAAGTCATGAGTTCCATATTGAGATGAACTCCCGACATTGGCTGGAAAATTGGAAACTAAGCCGCCGCGAAATAAGCCGCCGCCACCTATCATGGGAACACTTGGAAAATTCACGTCGACTAATTGAATTTCTCGGGCGCCGAGAGGTCCAAGCAGACTCCCATCAGAACTATGCTTAGCTAGAGTAAGTCGCTGGCGGGTGAACTTATCCTTCCGCCCGTTCACAAAGTAGCTTGTTTCCATCCCCAAAAGCTCGCCTGACAAAACTGTATCATGGCGGAGCTCATCGACTCGCCCTGCCGCAGTCGTGTCAGAAACGTACGTCAGCTGCTGGTCCACAAAGACGCCATCGAGACCTTCTTCCTGCGGCTCGATTCGAGGGTAGCCGGGGTCGAGACGTCCTTGTCGGGTTCGGGACTCACTCGAAGTGATCGGCGTCAACTCTTCTGGGGAATCAATGATGACTTCCGAACGATAGGAATTCACACGAAGTCTTAGAGGCAGAAGTTTCTCAACCAGGTCTGTCGCCAAATAGACATCATCCTCATGAACAATGGCTTGGTGACAGCGAAATTCCAAACTCCGACCGAGGACATCCTGCAATGTACACTCTTTGCTTGAGAGTTTAAATTTGCGCCCATTTCCAAGAAACTCACCCTGTATTAAGCCCTCTGCCGGAATAACCTCTACCACTAATCCCAAATGATGAAAGAGCTCACCCCCGGGAACATACCAGGCTCCCTCGATCAAGTGAGTCTGGAAATCACTGTTGATCACTCGCCCATCAAGTAAACGAGCCGTCATCACCCGCTGAGATTCATCGGTTAGTATGATTGCACGCGCGTGCGCAGATCGAGGGGTCGACCAAAATAGAAAACAAAAAACTGCTACGCAGACCGCGCAAAGACGATTTTGCAAAGTTGTACTCATCCAAAGCTGTGACCCGCAAAGTGATTCGCTGGTCACTTTTCCAAGTTCACTAAATATTGTCGCATGATATGCTTGAATTCTGACCTGGGCCGAGGTCTGAATACGGCAGATCGTCTCGCCTCGAGACACGCAAAATTTCCCAACAACTTCGAAGGTTTGATCGAAAACTTGATCAATTCGTCAACAGACCCCTCAAGCTTGTCGAAAGCTTGGACGATAAGCTCTTCGACAGTTTA
>SXRI01000410.1 GCA_005793615.1 Bdellovibrionales bacterium | reverse complement strand
CTGCCAGAAGGAAAATATTTTTGGCGTCTGGTGCGGCAAGCGTCCAATCAGCCAGGTGCTCAGTCTGCTAGCTCTTTGGCTTCCCCTTTGGCTGAGACGCCGGCGCGAGGTTTCGCTTTCTCCAGATTCGAACCTGTTCGTCTCGTTCGCCCGGAAAACGGCGTGATGTTGCCTGGAGATTTCAGGGCACATCAACAAAATGAGTTTGAGTGGACGTGCAAACCGTTGGTTGAACAATATCGAGTGCAGGTCTCAACTGAAGTGGAGTTCTCAAAGCCGCTTCGTGAAGACGTAGTGAAAGGCTGTCGGTGGACACTGCCGCCGATTCCACAGGGCCGTTATTTTTGGCGTGTCGGCGTAGTTGATTCAGGCGAGCGGCGTGGTTTGTGGAGTGCGCCTGGGGCATTCTCCATTGCGGCACTGATTAAAAAGGTCGCGCCTGAAAAAACTCCCGAGCGTCCGATCGAGCTGGCAGCTCCGGTGCTACGTAATCCTGAACTGGTGCGCACATTGACGGATTCAGGTCGCTCCCGCAAAAGCGGACGCTCGCAGGGAAAGGCTGAGGCGCAAATTGAACTCGCTTGGTATCCGGTTCGTGGGGCCCGCAACTACACAGTCAGTATCGCACGCAGTAAGGATTTTCAGGAGACACTCTGGGAGCAAACCACCACGCGGGAACAAGTGACTTGGAAGGCGAGCGCTCCCGGACAGGTTTATTGGCGAGTCACGGCTCGCGGTTCGGGCGCGGTACAGAGTCGTGTTAGCAAGCCTGGGCAAGTTCGACTATTGCTGCCGCCACCGGTGGCGGCGCCTCTTGCTGGACCGGCCACGCCTTCCACTGCGCCTTCGGTGGTCCGGGTACCCGCGACCAAAGGACCAAGCAAGGTTGCGGCACCAGTAAAGAACCCGTTGGTGGCTCCGACGCCGCTCACTCCTGAAAACGCCGCGGTTGCGCCTTCGCGTCAAGGACGTATCTCGATCGAGTTCTCTTGGGCTTCCGTTCCTTTTGCGGAAACTTATACGCTCGAGGTGGCACTTGATGCCGAATTTGAAGATGTGGTCAAAAGCGTCACCATCCCGGTCACCAAGGTGCTCTTGGAGAGGCTGGAGTTGAAGGGACGCGTCTATTGGCGAATCCGTGCTAACGGATCAGCTCAAACACCGACCCAAACACCGACCCAAACATCGACGCAGAAATCGACGCAGAAATCGACGCAGAAATCGACGCAGAAATCGACGCAGAAATCGACCTGGAGTAAGCCGGTTTACCTCGAAATCGAGCCGATGTGAGTTTAATCGTTAATCACATCCATTGACTAAATTTTTAAAATCGTCAGTTCCCCATCGGACTTATCTTATGGTAGCGTCGGCGTCCTCTTAAACAGGAGTAGGCGTTATGAAGCGAGTGGTACAAGGAATGACATTGCTGGCAACCTGGCTTGTGTTCTCTCTAGCGCAGGCGGTGGCTGCTGACGGTAGTGTTTTGAATGCTCGCTGGACGGGTAAGGACGACGCCAATGCTGATTTCTTTCATGTCGTCGATGTGGTGAACACCAAGACTTCGTCTCGCTTGAGTGTTTCGGATTTTGCGCTTTTTGAAGATACCCGTCTAGCAACGGCGCGCTTTCGAACCTATCTG
The DNA here is from genome assembly GCA_005793615.1 of Bdellovibrionales bacterium. Taxonomy (GTDB): domain Bacteria; phylum Bdellovibrionota; class Bdellovibrionia; order Bdellovibrionales; family JAMPXM01; genus SXRI01. The sequence continues at coordinate 5,150 of SXRI01000410.1, read as the reverse complement.
CAAATGGCTGGTCAATTGCCGATCAATGGTCGTTCGATTCGCGTGTGGTCAGATCTAAAGACCGGTGCCGCTATTCAGGTGGAAGCGGCGATCGAAGCTAAACCCGCTCTTGAACGTTTGCGAGCTAAGCTCGGTCGGTTTGTTCACATTGAACCCGATGTCCTTCAAGTACGTACCATGGCCATTGTACGCGCTGTCGTGAGTGTTCATCCTGATGACCATTTTGTGCGAGCGATCAAGAGCCGCGACGAGTGGTTTAAAGGCGAGCCGGTTCGTTCATTTCAAGTCAGCGGTAAACGAGGCAAGCATTTCATCCGGGTCTCTCTTGAGACGTTCAAGGTCGTAACGAAATCCTATCAGGAGTTCCCGCAGGCGGATCGGTTGCACGCTAATGATCATGCTGACGAAAGTGATGAGATTTCGCTGCCGGCTTTTGTTTATCCGATTTATGAAGCCTCTGGTGGCGCACTCCAGGCACGCGTGATCGGACAGTTGCGACACCTCAAGGGCAAGGTCGCTCGCGTCAGCGAAGACCCATACTCGAGCCTTCGCCTTCGCCGTTACCTTGAAGACATGCAGAGCGCGACGCTCGGTGCAACCGCCGAGGGGCAGGCGCAGGGCTACTGGTCTTCAGCGGATCTCAAGGCTAAGGCCACTTTGATACGTAGTTCGTTGCCTGTGAGTGAGAATTCCGTGGCAAAAGGATTGGTGCTTGAGGGGCGATATGCAACGGTGAGTATTCATCCCGATGCGGCTAAGCTTCCAGGTTTGAATTTCACTCCAGCACAGTCAGCCAACTACAAGCCTGGTTGGAGAGAAGTTTCGATTGGTAACACCACTAAATGGGAAATGGTTCCTGGCGGATCTATCTACGGTCGACCATTAAGTTCGTTTGAGGATGCCTTCTCGCGTCCGGCGAGAAATCTGCATTCCAACGATCCGGTCACTTATATGAACGACGGCTTTGATGAGATCCAAGTCTATTACGCTATCGATATACTCATGGATACCATGCGCACCATGGGGTTCACGGATCCGGATATTTCCGAGCGTCCCTTTCATGCGTTCTTGTATGACCCGGATATCAGTATGCGCAATAACGCGTTCTATACGGACGACACGATCAACTTCACCACTTACTCACCGGGCTCACGTAATGCTGCTCGCGATAACACCACCACTTGGCATGAGTTGGGACACGGTCTCATGGATCGTCTTATGGGCGATCTCATTACACTCAACGACTCCGGTGGTTTAGCAGAGGGCATGGCTGACTTTATTGCTTCATTGGTTGTAACCAAGGTCACCAATGGTCTGCCGTTCCCTGGGCAAGAGTCATTTCGTATTGTCAATAACACCGCCTTCTTTCTCACCAATGAATCACACGATGACGGCGAGGCCTATGGTGGTGCGATGTTTGATCTTCTCAGCGCGGCTCGCGTAAAATACGGTGAACTGGGTACAGTGAAGGTTGCTGATTTGACTATTGAGGCCATGCGCCTGACTCGCAATCATCCCTCACTCACGGCTCCTGATTGGTTTAGTCATATGCTCTTTGCTGATGAGCTTGGGCGTGAGCAGCTGCGTGCGCCCGGTGAACTCAAAGAGCTGATCTTGAAGGCCTTGGCAGGAAGAAACTTCGCATTTGACGAAACCAAGGCGGCTAGCTTTGAACTCAAGCATAATGATAAGCCTGTTGGCCCGGCCGATGTCGGTTCGCGCTACAAACCGATTAAGGTATCTCTGAAAGCGAACGAGACCGCTAAGTACACGCTTCAAGTGCGTGCCAAAGAGAGTGCCGATTATTCGTTTCGTTACCCGGTGACGGTGAAAGTCAGCTATCGGGGAGCGGCGATTCAAGGTGGAATCAAGTGGGTTGGCGAGGAGAACGGGGAGCAGACCTATGTGATTAAGTCTGCCGACGATACTCTGGCGATTGATCTAGTGACCACCGGAGTTTGCGATGAAGTGAATCGTCCGGATGGAAGCTGTGTTGATTACGTCTTTGTTAAACTTCTGCCGGATGGCGCGAAAAAACCGGTTGGTAAAAAACGCTTCTACTTGCGTTTGAAACCGCAAGCCTCATGAGGATCGTGAGGTTTTGCCGATCTTTACTCGCATCGGTTCGATGAACTCGTCGGGAACTTGCGCGTTCATGCAGGTTTCGATGAGGCTTTGCATACGTGCCGGGTCCTGATTGGACTCCGCGATGAGGCGAAGTAAGATGTGCTGTTCATATCGCCTCTTGTACATCGCGAGATAATGTGAAAACCCCATTAGGTATTGAAACGAAGCCGAACCGCCTTTTTCAATTCTTCGGATCATCTCCGGCTTACCTGCCGGAGTCGGCGTCATGAATGCCTCCAACAGCCACCTTAGGTATTCATACCTGAAATCAGTCGGATTAAGGTTCGAGGCGATAAAGAGGTATTTACGTGCTTGCGCCGGATCGCCGCGAAAGAGGTGAGCCTCGGCGAGAGAAACCTTGATGAGGTATTGTCCCGGATAGGTTTTGTCGAGCTCCCCCAGTTCGCCTATGGTCGCATCGAGAGAACCTTTGCTCAAAAGATTGATTTCGATTTTTTCAATCGCTTCGATGATGGCGTTAAAGGTTTCGCTCGGTTGCACGGGCGCCTTTCTCATTTTGAGACGCAAGCCTCAAAAGCTCAGGTAGTTTCTTAGATTTTATATGAGGAAACGGTTGAGCTCTTTAAAATTGCTCAGGTAATGCCGGGTTTGGCGCAAGATGAGTCGTTTTCTGCCATCTTTTTTGGCACTGTAACCACCCGATAATGCCGGCAATCGCAAGTGCACAGGTGACATCAAAGACCACGACGCTTTTACCGCTGGCCCAATCCTGGCTCCAAAGCTCCAGAAAAAATGAGCGTACCAATAGGTAAGCGTTGCACGAAAGCCCGAAAACAGGAACCACGAAATAACCAAGCCAGCCGAGAAACGATTGCCGGGCCTTGGCCCGATTGAGAACGAGGTTCGCAAAATGCACCATCATGTAGGTGAGCATTGCAAAGAAGGTCGACGTCGTTGCCCACCAAACATAAGAGGTGTAGGGGCCGATCAATAGTCCGCTGAGAAAAGCGGCCACCAGTCCCACTCCGAAGATGAGGTTCAGGGCGCTCCACGGAACTCCGAAGCGTGGGTGCAGGCGTGCGAGTGCCGGTGGCGCGTTGTTTTCACGTCCGAGGCTAAAGAGCACGCGGCTGGCGCCGATCGAAGTGGCAATCGCAAGACCTAAGGCGGCCGAAACCGCGGTGAGACTCACGAGCAACGAGCCTTTTCCCCATACCCGGTCAGCGATCTCTGAGATCGGCATCCGTCCGCTTTCAGCGACCGCGCGGAGCGAATTCTGGTCGCCGCCAAAACTCAAACTCCACACTCCGAAAGTAATGATCAATGCATACACTAAAAGCGCCAGCAGCGTCGCTTTCGGGATCAGCCTATGGGCCATTTTGGTTTCCTCGGCCAGCGTACTGATGACATCAAAGCCGCAGAAGGCGAGCATGCCGAAGATCATCGCGCGGAGAATTCCCGGGGCGCCGTTGATCGAGGCTGTGAGTGAGAAGCCCTCGAGATCAAGCGCCGTGCCATTCCTACTCGCCATGGCGATCACGCTCAGGCACAAAACCAAGACCACCGCACTCTCAAAAACCAAAAAACCAAGTGCGCCCTTGGCTGATACTGAAATACCGCGATAGACGATCCATGCGGGCCACGCGCAGCACAAAGCAATACCGAAACCATAACTGAATAAACCTGGTGTGATACCGACCGCGTTCGCGAAATCGCCGGCAAAAACTCCGAGGGTCACGGGCTGAATAATGAAATTGGTGAAGTAGTACATAAAGACCATCCACCCGCACCAGTTCGCGATGGGTCGGGGCACTGTCAAACCAATCCAACTGGCGGCACTGCCACTGAGCGGATGCTCGCGGGCGAGCAAAACATAACTGATCGCTGTCGGTAGTGTCGCCGCCAGCGCCCAAATAAACGCGAGCGGCGCCGCCTTACCCGCGGCGAGAAAGGTCGGCCCAAAAACGCCGTAAAGTGACATCGCTGGCGAGAGCATCACCACGCCCATGGTCACAGCGCCAAGCAGTCCAATCGTGTTGGCTTCGAGCTGATGGGGTTTTCGAGATTGATTCATCGGCCGCCAGGCTAGGAGCCGAGTTTCGCGGTGTCAATGTCGGTTCGCGTAAATTAGGCGTTTCTTTCCACGCGAGACGCCAAAAAATCCTGCCCGGGAATCCTTCCGCGTGGTATTTTTCCGGGAGCATGAAGAAGTTTAAAAACATTTTGGTTCTTGCCGCTATGGCTGAAGAAGAAGCAGCCATACGGAGTCTACTCGCCGACAACTATGTCGGGGGGCGGAGCTTTGGGAAACATCTGCAAATTCACGCTCATGATTTTCGCGTTGGCGATATTGAAATAATCGTGGCGCAGTCAGGTATTGGCAAAGTCAATGCGGCGCTCGCCGTGAATACGATCGTCGAGAACCAACCGCTTGAGCGCAAGATCGATGCGGTTATTCTTTTGGGCGTCGGTGGCTCGATTGTCTCTGGTCTTGAAATTGGTGATCTGGTTTTGTCGACCGCGGTCTTGCAGCATGACTACTTTGGATCGCTCGAGTTCGGTGATGTTCGTATGCTTCCAGGTGATTTGATTCTGAGGCGTGAAGAGACCGTTGGCTATCAAGCGACAATGGCCGCCGACCAAGATTTGGTCGAGATGATTGCGAAATCAGTTTTTGAACTACCGGTACACAAAGGCGTGGTTGTTTCTGGTTGTGAGTTCGCGGGAACAGTGGCGCGTAAGAGAGCATTGCACGCACTTTGCGACGGCGCACTTTTGGTCGAGATGGAAGCAGCTGGCGTTGCACAGATTTGCCGTAAACTGAATTTGCCGTTTGTCGTGGTCAAGACTGTGGCGGACCGCTTGAACCCTGATGATTCGATTGAAACGGATTTTGTCTCTTGTCTGCAGCTGGCAGCTCGCAATGCCGCTATCGTTCTTAAAGATTTTCTCGCTATTGATCAATAGCTGACCGGTAACTGACCAGAAACGGGAGCGCCGTCCATGACTCTGTCGGATTTGTCGATTAAAAAACCGGTTTTTGCGTGGATGCTCATGGCCGG
>SXRI01000409.1 GCA_005793615.1 Bdellovibrionales bacterium | reverse complement strand
CGAGGAATTTGAATGGATAATCGAGAACAAAAACATGTTGCTACTGCAAAGAGTCAAACCCGCGAAGAAGCGGGCTCTAAAAAACGGCTAGAAACTTTCTTGTCGGAGTACTAGCTTCCTCGATAGACATACCGAGCGCGACCTCGACAACACTCAGAGTGCAGCAGAGGGCCCCGACAAAGAGCGAAAGCTTTTTCAGGCCCTGCCGAGAGAACACTTCGCGGTCAGATCACGGTCATTGAGTATCGTTTTGTAGACCTCGAGCAACACGGTCTCTGGCTTAACTTCGCCGCCATTGGAGTAAAGCCGAGAGTACTCAGTCTTGAGATGTGTATTGAGTCGCTCTTGCGCTGTTACCGGGCAACCCATTGTTGAAGCAAAAGCCGAAAGGTAGTCACCCTTTCCGGTAGCGATATCCCGCTTCAGTTCAAAGTGGTTCATCGTTGCGAAATGGAGACTCTCTTTTTCCTTGAGAACAAGCTTGTGCTGAGTACAGTTAGAGGTACCGAAGGTCATACCGATGGTTACCACCGGAAACAGCACCGAATTGGTGGTGGCACGTAGGGCTGATGAAAGAATCGAGTTCTCCTGCAGAACATACCATCCAGGACCGCAGCCCGAACTGCCGTCCGACGCCGAAGCGTTGATCGAAAACGACAGAACAAAAATACTCAAAAGTAGTCGAAGTTTCATCGGATCCACCCACTGCTTCGTGTTTATTTCTGCGAAGCATGGCTCAAGATATCCCATGATCGTCGACATCGGCCAGCCGCGAATGCAGTCAGTCGCCGAACCAGGACCAAGGACCTGGTTCGACGATCAGGTTCATTCGCACGAGCACTAGCGCCCCTTAAGCTCCAGGGGACATTGCGTGCCGATCACACTATTGGTGTAGGTGCAGCTGAAGTCATAACCCAATTTGGGATTATCGAAAGTGAACCCCTGACATTGAAGAGTCATGGTGCTTCCAGGAACAATTCCAGGTCCGGTTGCTGACAACTCATCATTGGCATCATCAAAGCGCACGCTGCTCCAGCTGGGATTTCCTCCGGCCGATGGCCGATCTCTAAACCCGAAGGAAACTTGAATCACCTTCTCGTGAGTCGGCAGAACCATGTCGAGAATTTCCTCGTCCAGAGTCTTGCCCTTATAGGTAACAAGAAATTTGATTCGACTCCAGGTCATCACAATCTTATCACCGACCTGTTTCGGAAATTGCCCCCGTCCAAAGTAAATGAACGCATTCGGTTTCGACTTCAGCGGCACACTCGGCTCAGTCGGACGTTCGACAGGTAGCACCTTAATCTTCGCCACTTCGGCAGTGGAGCTATTGGTTCTCAAACCACAATCATAGCCTCCGGAATCCGCTTTGATTTTACAATGGAGCGAGAGTGTTCCTTCATACCTCGAACCGGACGAACTGGTCTGCTGAATCACGGCATCGCCGCCAAGCAACCCCGTGCGCCGATCTAAAACCGCATTGGAAAACTGTAAGCGCATGCTATCGCTGAAGTTGAGCGTCGCGATCACCGGTTTGGTCGGCAAAAGAAGTTCAACGAAATCTTGCTCCGGCGGGCTACGGCTGGGTTTGAGTAAAACCAGGTTCACGGGCTTAACCACGAACTTACCGTTGTCATCTCGAGCCGTCATAAATGTCGAACCACCAGCGTAATTGGCCTGAGTGAAAAACAAACCCTGATCGGGTGCCGAAGCCTTATTGATTTCCTCAAGCGAAGGGCCGCTACGTTGCAAATGAAAACTCGCGCCGTCTTCCTTGTACTCAACATTACCCTCTTTGCCATAGATCGAGCCCGAGAAGGAACCATCGGGATTGATCAAACCGTCGATGGCGATCGCGGCCTCGGGCGGAATAGGCAGAGTCGGTACCGCCGCCAGGCGCTTGATATTGATCATGGTATTGAAGTGCCCGGTGGTCGGATCAAAATATCCATCCGACGCTGTCGCCGTCGCACTCAAGGCACCCTTGAATTCAAGGTCCGTCTTCAGCACGGTCTTACCAACGGCTCTTCCAGGATCACCGCTATCACCCTGGCTCTTGGTATCAACCTCAATTTTCATTTTCACGGCGCCTAGATTCACGCCGGTCTTCAGTGAGTTCAAAGTTCCAGTATAGGTACCAACGGCCGGCTGCAGTTTAGCGACGTCACGCTTCCGTTGAATTTCTTTGTAGTCATCCGCATTCATGTCTTTAGCACACCCTAGCAGGGCCGCAAAAAGCATGACCACAATCGACAAGTTTCTATTCACCATGACCCACCTCTTTTTACAGCTCTCTGCTTACAACTCGACTCGAGTTCCAGCCAGCACACCCACGCCATTTACGCCCGATGGTCCGCTGAGACCTTGGATTGCCTGCACACCGATCTCTAAACCAATATTGGTAAATCCTAATACCCTGGCGAAGTCAGGAGATTGAACTGCGACGCCCGCTACTTCTTCAATGGCAAGGAGCCCAGTACTCGAACCGTCACTGAGTTCAGAACTCGCGAACACCGCCCACGAAGGGAGTAGCGAGACGTTGACGAAAGGCGATAGCCAGCCCCAAAGGTCCTTTTCGGGCTTCACCTCAGCGCCCGCACGCACACTGAACAGGTTCATCATTTGAGTCGACTTGGCACTACCGGCCACCGGTAAAGTTCCAGATCGGTGCAATTGATTGAAAGCCAAACCAAACTTAGCTACCGCATTGAGACCATAACCATTCACACCATCATCCAACCATCGGTTAAATGACAACATCGGGATCGTACCCCGCTGATAATTACCGGTTGCGGATGGATTGTAGGAACTCGACGACAAAGCCTGCGGCGCCCAGTTTGAAGCGACAAACTCAAAGTTCTTTCGTTTCATCACGACAGACGCATCAGCAACTCGCGAAAACTCCAGTACACTTTGTGGAACCGCAACGGTCTCTTCTTGAGGAGTGGGCGGAGTTTTTTTACTACGCTTTGCCGAAGACGTCGAGGCTGCCTCGCTAACACCAGCCGCAGAAAGCCCAAGAAAGCTCAAGACGACTACTGCTAACACCGCCGTTTTTCGCGAATACGACTTCTTCATTTTCCAGCTCCCTCTTCCAAGACATCCACCAAACGGTCCAGTTCCTGACCCGAAGCCCCGAAATAGGCAACCAACGCCGCCAGATAATTGTATTTACTATTGTTCAGTGCCGACTCCGCCTGGACGTAGGAGGTTTGAACTTCTAAAAACTGCATGAGATCAATGACCGAGAGGCGAAACATACGGCGCGCTTCATCCGAAGCCTGCGTTGCAATTTTCAGCGTCTCTTTACCTTGAACAATACCCTGCGAAGCGGTTTCGAGGTTCTTTCTTGCTGTCACCTGTTGCAGGCTTGCACTGTTCTCGATACTGCTGCGTTCATACTCAAGCTGCAGACGTTGAGAGTTGTAACCCTGCTGCTGATAGTACGACGAAAAACCCGAGAAAATCGGTATGGTCAGTGTTAACCCAACTGCCCATGACGACGCGGTATCGGCAAACAAATCCGCCTGCTTGGTGCTGTTGTAATAGTAATCAGCTGTGGCGGCAAGTGACGGCATGTGTGAACCAAGTGAGGTCGCCTTCATATTCTCGATCTGCGCGATTGCAGTACGGTTTCTTTCCAGCTCGAGAAGTCTAAACTCCTTGAGTTTAACATCTTTGTCGAAATAGCTAAGTTCAGGAACTTCGAGCACGTTCTTTACCTTGATCTCCTTGGCACGGGGATCACCGAGCAGATTGGCTAGTTTAGCGGCGGCAATCTTGACGTCATTCTCAGCTTCGGAAATCTGAGTTTTCAAAAGCGCCAGCTGCGTTTTTACCTGAAGCACATCGAGAACCTGGCCCCGTCCGGTACGACTGCGCTTTTCAGCGACGCTGAGGGATTCTTTAACTATACCCTCTTCACGTTTGAGGGTCTCAACGTTACGCATCTGCAAAACAACGTCAAAGAACGCCAAGATCACGTCATTGGTGAGTACACGCTCCGTAATTTCGCGATCAAGTTTACGCAATTCGCGTTCTTTATGAGCTGATTCGAGCGCCGCGATACTTCCGTAGACGAAAAGCGACTGTGTGAGACGAAGATCTGTTTGATAACTGTTATAGATATTGCCGCCGAAGCGAACCATCGGTGAATCAACCGAATCCTTATGTTCTTGTGCCGAACCCAGCAGCGATACCGTCGGCAACATTGTCGAACGAACTACCGGAATCTGTGTTTCTGCCTGGTTGACGCGCTCTTTGACACTTGAGACTTTGGGGTTCTTTGCGAGCGCCTCATTCACTGCCTCACGCAAACCTAATCCGCGATCGACAGCGGCCGCAGTAGCCTCAGCGCCACCCAGCAGACTGACCAAGAGAGCCAATTGAGCGCAAGAGAGCACTTTGAAGATTCTTTTGCTATTGTGAAATCGATTTAGATTCATTGTACTCTCTCATCGTACGGTCACACCGCGACAAGCTCAAACACAGGCCTACAGATGCGCCCAACGCATACCGTAATTGGTCTGAAGATACAATGGCTTTAGGCCTCACTTCCCTCGAGAAAGTAAGTAACTATTGCATGCACGCTTGGTGAGGTATTAGTGAACTTAATACGAAAAAAGGAACCGTCGAAAATGCTCTCGCCGAAGAGCCGCAATTCCTAACAGAACGAACAGAACAAGAGTCGGAGTCTATCTACCACGCTTAAGTTGGCGCGCTTGAATTGGCGCACTTGGCCACCTAATCAGTGCTGCCGAACCTCAGAATGCTCCCTGAGGTGTTCCCTAGACATACCTAGGTTTAACCTATAATTTAAATCTTCCTATGAAAAATCTCGAAGACACGCAATTCCCAGCGCCTCGCAACGCTAACGGTGCGAAGAACAAAAACAACGATACTGACCGTGACCCAAAGAAATTTTTGGGTGCGATTATTGCCGCTCTACTTGTCGGCATGCTGATTAACACTTTGTTCCTTTCAAAAGGCGTCGAGAACATCACTTATAGTGAATTTTTGAAGCTCCTTGAGAATGGCGAGGTGGTGAGTGCGGTAATCGGCGAAACCACGATCAATGGCGACCTCAAACCTCTCGACGTTCCGACCGATAAAGTGGCAACGCCACAGGCCGAGAACGCGTCCGCACCATCGCCAGAAACGGCCACAAAATCAAAGGCCCGCCGGTTTACCACTCATGCCGTAAAAGATGACACGCTTGTCGCTAAGCTAACCGCGAAAGGCGTTCATGTTCGTGGCGAAGTTCGTAACCCGATGATTGACTTTCTTTTGGCGTGGATTCTTCCGGGGCTGCTACTTTATTGGATATGGACTATGGCCTCAGGGCGAATGCTCAAGGGAGCGGGCGGTTTGTTGTCGATGACCAAATCACGCGCCAAAGTCTTTATCGAAAAGGACGTCAAAACCGTTTTCGCCGATGTCGCCGGAATCGATGAGGCCAAAGAAGAGCTTCTCGAAGTCGTGAGCTTCCTTAAAGACCCGAAACGTTATGCCCGCCTCGGTGGCCGTGCCCCTAAGGGCGTCTTGCTGGTCGGCCCGCCGGGAACAGGTAAAACTTTGCTCGCTCGCGCCGTCGCAGGAGAAGCGCAAGTGCCGTTTTTCTCGATCAACGGCTCGGAGTTTGTCGAGATGTTCGTGGGTCTTGGTGCCGCTCGCGTTCGCGATCTGTTTGAACAAGCCCGCAGCCAAGCTCCTTGTATTTTGTTTATCGATGAGATTGATGCTCTCGGGAAATCGCGCGCCCTTGGGTTTGCCGGTGGCGGCGCCAACGATGAAAAAGAACAAACCCTGAATCAACTCTTGGCGGAGATGGACGGCTTTGACCCCTCAGAGGGCGTCATCATGCTCGCCGCCACCAATCGTCCTGAGATCCTTGACCCTGCGCTTTTACGTGCCGGGCGTTTTGATCGCCAGGTCATGTTGAACAACCCCGATCAAATGGGACGTCAGCAGATCCTCAATGTCCACGTTAAGAAGATCAAACTCGCCCCGCAGGTGAATCTGCACAACGTGGCCTCGCTGACTTCGGGATTCTCGGGCGCTGATCTTGCAAATCTCGTCAACGAGGCAGCACTCGTGGCCACGCGCCGCAATGCCGAGGCCGTGACCGAGGCCGATTTCTCACAGGCCATCGAACGCATCATTGCGGGTCTTGAGAAAAAGGGCAAAGTAATGAATCCCCAGGAAAAGACTCGCGTCGCCTTTCATGAACTCGGCCATGCGACAGTCGCTATGGATCTCAATTGCCTCGATAAGGTGCATAAGATCAGCATCATTCCGCGCGGCATGGGCGCTCTCGGTTACACGCTTCAGCGTCCGACTGAAGATCGTTACCTTTTGGATGAAGATGAGCTCATGAACAAGGCCGCAGTGCTTCTTGGCGGTCGCGCAGCAGAAAAGATATTTCTCGGCAAGGTCTCCACCGGTGCCGCTGATGACCTTGCCAAAGCCACGGACCTCGTGCGCGCCATGATCACGCAATTTGGTATGAGTGAAAAACTTGGCTTGGCGGCACTTGAACGGCGTTCAAGCGCGTTTCTGCAAAGTCCGTTCGAATCACCACGTTCAGGTCTGAGTGAGAAAACCGCTGGTGAAATCGATGTTGAAACCAAAGAGCTTCTCGGACAAGCGTTCCAGGTTGCCAGCCAATGTCTTGAACGCAACCGTGCCTTTATCCGTGAAGCCCATGACAGGCTCTTAAGTAAAGAAACGCTCACCGAAGACGAGATTTCAGGTCTCTGGAAAAACCACCACAACTAAAAGGCTATTTGAGTGGTACGTAGCCCGATGTCCCTAAGGACACCGTTTCACTATATTGCCAAAAAAGAATAGTCGAAGAGTTTGGCGTCGCGGATAGAATTTCGTAGGAGTCGCCACCATACCCAATCAGACTCGAGCGATAAACATGATCCTGCTCGCGAATTTGGGGTGTCATTGGGTCGATCGCCAAATACAGCGCTGATTGACCACCCATGAAAAAAAGGACGCCGACTTCACTGCTGAAGACCTTTTCCCCATCCAGTGAGTCAGGAACACTACAATCTTTGCGCGCGCCCTTCGCTACCGAACGGCTGACAACGGCCTTGACTGGTTTCGAGCCATCGTACACTTGCCCGTTCTCAAGGTTAACAACCCGGATCGCAGCGCTACCCAGCTCAAAGGTCGCTTTGGTCACGCAATACTCCTTACAAAAGCCGGAGCTGCCGACGTTATCAACATCGCAGAAAGTAGCCGGGGCGCTGGTGGCCTTAGCCCTGAGCGGAAAGTCGAAACGATAATCCACCGTGACCCGAAAGTTTTTGTTAAACCGCGCACCGTGATTATTGCTGGCGCGCGCATTAATCACTCCTTGATAGTGCACACCAGGACCCATTGCCATCGACATATCCTGCGCCAAAGCCGATGACGCCTGAGTCAGAAGACCGCCTACGAGAAAGAAAAGAAACATTGCCATAGCTCCCGGAAATTAGAGTAAGTGCTTGACGCTATGCAACAGTTTGCAATTAAAGCAAAGATTCGCCGCATTCATTAAGCCTGCTTTCTTGTTAAACCCCTCAAGAAAAAATATGCTCTGCGCCTGTGATTCGACCGTGAGGATAGCCATGACAAGAATTGAACAACTTTTTGAACTCGCCCAAGGCTTCTATACCAGTGACGACCCTGGTCATGATCTCGCCCATATTCAACGCGTGATGCAAACCTGCTCCCGCTTAGCTACGGCAGAGAGGGCAAATGGCGAAATCGCCCTGGCGGGCGCCATTCTTCATGACATTGTCAACTTGCCGAAAAATCATCCGGAGCGAAAGCGCGCCAGCCAAATGGCCGCTGAAAAAGGTCAGGAGCTATTGCGCCAAGTTGGTTTCAGCGCAACCGAGATCGACCATGTCTCGCAGGTGGTGATCGAGCATAGTTTTTCGCTAGGGAAAAAGCCGAGTTCGATTGAGTCGGCGATTCTTCAGGATGCCGATCGCCTTGATGCTCTGGGAGCAATTGGCGTGATGCGCACCGTGAGCTGCGGCGTTCGTCTCGGCGCAGGCTACTACAGTAGCGTCGACCCATTTGCGCGCGGGCGTGACCTTGATGATCATTCGTTTACCATTGATCATTTTTCGACCAAGCTTTTTAAACTTCCGGAGCTCATGAACACTGAATCAGCGCGGGCCGAGGCCAATGCGCGCGTCGGGTTTATGCGCGATTTTCTGCAGCAACTCGAGCGCGAAATCAGTCTCGGCGACTAAACGCTCATGCAACGTCGGAGATAACGGTGACAACAACAGGGGCTGATTCATTGCCAAATACTTTACCAGCTTCATTCGCGGAGTTTGAGAAGCTCGTGGAATCACGACGCTCGGTGCGTGTATTTACTGACGAGAAAATTCCGAGCGAAGTTATGGAGCGTTGTCTTGATTTAGCACTGCTGGCGCCTAACTCGTCGAATCTTCAGCCCTGGGATTTCTATTGGATCCAAGATCCCGTGAAGAAGAAACTGGTTGCTGAGTACTGCTTCAGCCAAAACGCCGCCACCACTGCGGCGGAGCTCATCGTCGTCGTCGCCCGACCAGACTTGTGGCGCCGCGGACAACAATTGAATATTGAGACAATTAAAAAATCACCGAAGCCCGATCCGCGCGTACTCGCCTATTACGAAAAACTGATTCCGGCAACTTACGCCAGTGATCCTTTTGGCGTGCTCGCGACCTTCAAGGGGGCACTGGCCTCGACAGTGGGTTTGTTTCGAGTCTTCTATCGTGGCCCCTTTGGTGAAACCGGTAACCGCCTTGTCGCCAATAAGACCACGGCACTGGCGTGCGAAAATCTCATGCTCGCTCTGCGTGCTGCGGGCTTTGATTCGTGCCCGATGGAAGGTTTTGATCACCTGCGGGTGCGTAAACTTTTGCGACTTCCGAGACAAGCCTCGATCACCATGATCATCGGCGCCGGAAGAGCTTCGCCCAAGGGGACATACGGTCCGCGGGTTCGCGGCCCAAGGGAAATGTTTATCCATAAGGTTTAAATTCAGCTTGCAGAGCGCGACACGGCTGCTGTTTTGTTGGGCATTTTACCTTTTTGCGTTTGCGCCAGTAAAGATCTTGATGATAGCTTGGCGGGACTTCAAATACGTTCTTCAGATGCGGAGCTTTGGGAGAGTGGTTTAATCCAACAGCCTGGAACGCTGTCACACTCGCAAGGGTGTCGTGAGTTCGAATCTCACAGGCTCCGCCATT
>SXRI01000027.1 GCA_005793615.1 Bdellovibrionales bacterium | reverse complement strand
GTCTATGCGGGGCCTGAGCGGAAGTTGCCTCGGACGCTCAAAGCACGGTTCGAATCGCGTTCTGGTGCACGGTCTAACGCGTATTTGGCGCGCACTGAAGATCTTGGCGGAGCCACGGTTCTTCCGGCGTTGGTCGAATGTCACAGTCATCTACTCTTTGCCGGTAATCGCGCCGCTGAGTTCGAACGTCGCAATCAGGGCGAATCTTACCAGGACATCGCCAAGAGCGGCGGTGGGATTTTGGCGACAGTTTTGCCAACGCGCAAAGCGAGCGAGGTGGAGCTCGCACGGATCGCGCAGGAGCGCATCGAGCGTTTTCTTCGCCAAGGTGTGACCACCATTGAAGTCAAAAGTGGCTATGGCTTAACGATTGAAGCAGAGCTTAAAATGCTTAAGGCGATGAAGCGTCTTCGTCGTGCCCGCGTGGTACCGACGTTTTTAGGTGCACACGCGATACCGCGCGAACATGCAGGAAATCCCGAGGCATGGATCAATGAATTGATCTCGGAGGCGTTACCGATTTTGGATCGTGAAGGGCTCGCATGTCGGGTCGATATTTTTGTTGAAGAGGGATACTTTAATAAAGACTTAGCGCGAACTTATCTAAAGGCTGCCCGTAAGTACGGTCTCGATTTGGTTTTACATGCTGATCAGCTCACGCATTCTGGTGGTGCCGACCTTGCGGTAGAACTTAGCGCGCGTTCAGCAGATCATCTTTTGCGTATCACCGACCGCGAGGTCCAAACGCTCGCACAGAGTGATGTTACCTGCGTGTTGCTGCCGAGCGCGGACCTTTACATGAATTGCCCGTATCCACCGGCCCGTGCCTTGATCGACGCTGGAGCGCGAGTGGCGCTGGCGACCGACTTTAATCCCGGAAGCGCACCATCGCAAGATACCGCGCTCGTTGGCGTCTTAGCGCGAGTACAGATGAAAATGACACTGCCTGAAGTGATTGGTGCCTACACTATAGGTGCGGCCCACGCCCTTGGACTAGACGATCAGTTGGGGTCGCTATCTCACGGCAAACGCGGGGATTTTGTCGTACTAACGGGGGGTATTGAAGAGCTTTTTCTCGAGGTCGGTCGTCAACCGGTAGTGCGTGTTTATCGCGAAGGCCATCGCCTGATTTGATTTATGGTACTTTGTAGTGAGTACTCGATGAGCACCGAAGTTCCTTGAATTTCAGCCTGATAACGCTTCGCGAGTAAAAATCTTAAAAATACTTAAAAAGAATTTGCCATCCGTTTTTGTGCCTGCCTAGTCTGTGGAAGACACACCTGCTTGGCAGGATGCCGACAGGGTGTCGTCGTTTTCGAAGTTTCTCAGGCAATGGTAGATGGTGGTTCGCAAAGAGTGGAGGGCCGACCATGCGCGAGCAAGTGACCTTTGTGACTCAGAGTAAGTATTTTTCGCCGGCGTTTAATGCCGCGATTTTCGATGGCCCTATACGCATCTACTTTGCCCAGTACCAAGAGGCGCAGGCGCTGAAGTTGTATTTCAACTTTCAGGAACGTTTCGCCGACCTCCGCCGCCAGGGGCGCGGGATCTTCAAAAGCCGCGGACGCAATATCTTTGTGATGCTCTACCCAACTGAAGAGACTTTTGATTTGTCTTTCGGCGCGCTCGAGCCGCGAGCGATGGGAGCTGGTGCTGAAGCTGCTAACCAAGGATTGATCGTGAGCGAGCAGCTTGGTGGCGACTATGTTGTTGGTGTGCGCGGACCACTGGAAGATGCCTTGTTCGAGTCGCTTTGTTTAGAGATGGATCAAATCGTTCGTTCCGTCGACTGTTGATGTTTGCAACGCCTCTGGCGTTGCGTCGCTCGCGGGTTATTTTTCGGCGAGGATGTTCTCTAAGATTTCTAAGGTTTGAGGTGACGACCAATCGTTGGCGCCGAAGCCGCTGAAAGCGACGCGCCCTTGGCGATCAATCACGAAAGTCGACGGAAGCATATCGACCTCGAACTGCCCGGCGACGGTCTTTTGCGGATCAAAGAAGCTCGGGAAGGCGAAGGCCTTCTTAGTCCAGAAGTCCTTGGCAAATGTTTTACCGGTATCGCCCTCATCAACATTCACGGCAAGAACCCTTAGCCCCATATCAAGAAAGCGTTTTTCTAGCTCGGCAAAAGTCGGGAGTTCTACTAGGCAGGGAGCGCACCACGAGGCCCAAAAGCTCAAAATCACGACGTTTCCGCGATAATCAGCGAGCTTTTTTTGTTTTCCGTCGGCTTCTGTTAAACTGATATCAGGGATTGTTTTGCGTTTGCTGAGTTCCTCGGGATCAGCCTCTTGCGAGGCTGGTAGCAACGGAGTTGGCTTCTTGAATATTCCACCGTTGAAATAGCCAATACTGGCAAGAGCAATCAACCCGGCAAAGAGAGCGAACTTGCTCCAGCTCGGAAGATCAAAACCGCTAGCGGCTTTGGGGGAGGGTGAGGAAGGCGATGAATCGGATGAAACGTTTTTTTCATTTTCCACCCCACGAGCCTAGCTGTAATCACGAGGCTCGTCAAATCAGGGCCAAGTGCCTCAAAGCCCGGCGCCGTCAAAGCGGTCAGATTGTTGTCGAATACGTTCTTCTGCTTTCTATTGCTGTTACTCTTGCCGTTATGGTTACGCGGACTTTGGTTGGTCGCGAAGAGGGCTCAGAGGGCTTTGTCATTAAAGCGTGGCAAACATTGATTACACAAATCGGTGCTGACCATGCCGATGCTCCCGACAGTAAAAAATAGAGCGAGCACTCGGTGTGAGTGGCGCAACGCCGGCGGCGTTGCAAACGTAAGGGTCGGTGTTCAATCGAAGAAAATTGAGCCGCGTTTGCCAACCTCTTCGGCAATGGCAGCTTGCATCTGTTCGCGAATGTCGGCGCAAAGATCGTCGACCAGTTCGCGATCTTCGGCTGCCTCCGGCTTGTAGGGTAGGTAAATCGGCGGCAGGAACTTGATTTTCCATTTAGCTGGCAGCGGAATCACATTCAGTGGCAGTGGTAAAACGACGCCGCGAAGATACTTGGAAAACTTAAGCTGTGCGAGGTTAATATGGGTTTCCTCAGCGCCGAGGACCATCGCTGGTACGATCGGGCATTGGCGAATCAAGGCCATGCGCACAAAACCGGTGCGAAAGCGTTGCAGATGGTAACGCTGCGCTGTTGGCTTGAAATTCCCGTATTCGCCTTCAGGAAAGATCACAACGAGATTGTTCTTTCTCAATTGCGCAATCGCGTTGGTCATATTGGCTTCGATGAAGCCCATTTTTTCAGCAGGGACAGATGTCGCCTTGGTTAGATACCAAAGATGATGCGTGAGTACGCGCGGAATTCGACCGGAGCCATTGAAGATCTCATGACTTAATAAAAGAGCGTCGAAGCCCGTGTAGCCAGAATGATTTGGCGCCAAAACTGCTGGGCCGCGGCGTGGGATATGTTCCGTGCCTTCGACCTGCAAGCGAAAATACTTGCGCGCAATCTCCATGAGTAAATGCGGAAGGACGCGGTAGACCAAAGAGTCCGTATCGAGATCCTTAAGGCCGAAGACTTTTTCGGTTGGCTTTTTGAGGCTCTTTCTGAAAAAGTTCTCCATGCATCTATCATACACCAGGAATACAGGGGCATGGCAATGAGCACGCTCAAATCTGCTAAAACTTCTTCGCGAGTACCACCACGTGGCAACTACATCTTAGCCATTGATCAGGGAACGACCGGCACAACAGTGAACCTTGTCAGCATTCGCGGCGAGACAGTGGCTCGAGTCAATCAAGAGTATCGACAGTATTACCCCAAACCAGGCTGGGTCGAACATAAGCCCGATGATATCTGGAAGAGCGTCATGACGACGATGGAGGCCTGTTTAAAAAAAGGGCGCATCAAGGCAACGGACATTGGTGCCATTGGTATCACCAATCAGCGCGAAACAGTCGTGGTCTGGGATCGTAAGAACTCGCGTCCGCAACACAATGCGATCGTATGGCAGGATCGACGAACTTCAGATGACTGTGAGAAATGGAAAAAAGACGCCAGCTTCGTCAAAACCGTCAGCGAGAAAACAGGTTTGGTCATTGATCCTTACTTCTCAGCATCAAAGCTGCGCTGGATGCTCAGCAATGTATCTGGCTTAAGGTCGCGTGCTGACAAGGGACAATTGGCTGCAGGTACTATCGACTCCTTTTTGTTGTGGCGCTTAACAGGCGGTCTGGCGCATAAAACCGATGTGTCGAATGCGTCGCGTACGCAGCTCATGAATATCAATACGGGTGTCTGGGATGAAGAGTTACTCAAGTTTTTTGAAGTGCCGGCGGGAATGTTGCCCGAAATCACTGACTCTTCAGGACAATTCGGTCTGACAAAGGGCCTGAAGATCTTGCCTGACGGAATACCCATAACGGGAATCGCCGGCGATCAACAGGCGGCGCTTTTCGGTCAGGCTTGCTTTTCCGAAGGTGAGGCGAAATGTACCTTCGGGACCGGAAGTTTTCTTCTGATCAACTCAGGCGAGCGGATGCTTCGATCTAAATCTGGTTTGTTGACTACAGTGGCGTGGCGACTCAAGGGACAGACGAATCTTACCTATGCGCTCGAGGGCGGTGCCTTCATTTGTGGTGCTGCCGTACAGTTCTTGCGCGATCAACTTGGGTTTATTAAATCCAGCCGCGAAATCGAAAAATTGGCGGCCGAAGTGAAAGACAGTGAAGGGGTCGAATTTGTGCCGGCGTTGACAGGCTTGGGCGCGCCTTATTGGGATCCTTATGCCCGCGGTATAATTTGCGGGTTGACGCGGGGAACGACGCGCTCGCATATCGCGCGAGCAACACTTGAGGCCATGGCTTTGCAGAATACCGAGATCCTTCTCGCGATGAAGGAGGACCTTGGTCATGATCTGAAGAGCGTTCGTGTCGATGGTGGTGCTGCCGAAAACAGTATGTTGATGCAAATGCAGGCCGATTATCTAGGTGTTGAAGTGGTTCGTCCGCGAATGACCGAGACGACCTCTGCGGGGGCGGCATATTTGGCGGCTTTGGGGGCCGATATGCTATCCTCGGTAGAGGATGTTAAGCGGATTTGGAAGATAGATCGTGCCTACAAGCCAAAGATGGATGAGAGAGCTCGCGCTGAAAGACTGGCGCGTTGGCAGGTGGCGGTTCGGCGCGCGCGCCTCGTTTAAGGATTGCCGGCACTCATAGACCAGGCCGTGGATGGATTGATTGAGTATGGATTATTTGCAGCTGATCGCTGAGTTCTCGACGGATGTTGTGGCAATACACAAACCATCGGGCGAAGCTTTATTTGTTACGCCATCCTGCCAGACGCTCACCGGGTACACTCCAGCAGAATATTCGAGTTTGGCTCTGCTTGAGCAGGTTCATCCTGATGACATCGCGCAAGTGATAGCGACTCAACAAAGGGCGCTTGTCGGGACCGGCACCTTCAAAGTGAGTTACCGTTTTAAACGTAAGAGTGGCGAATATGTTTGGATCGAGGCCACTCTGCGCCCGATTCGCGATGAAAAGAGCGGCGAGGTGCAGGCTCTGCTTGCGGTGACCCGCGATGTAAGTGATACCAAACGGCAAGAATTTGAAATGCGTGAAGCGGTGGAGCTTCGTCGAGCTATTCTTGATAGCACAAATTTTTCGATTATTTCCACCGACACTCATGGTGTGATTCAGACCTTCAATGCGACCGCCGAAAGGCTTCTTGGTTACAAGGCCGTTAATGTCATCGGCATCGCTACCCCAAGTTTGTTCCATGATCCTAATGAGGTCATCGAGCGAAGCGCTCGGCTCACCAAAGAATTGGGTCGCGAAATTGCGCCGGGGCTCGAAACGTTTGTGGTAAAAGCGCGCCTCGGTCTTGTTGAGGAAAAGGAATGGACCTATATTCGCGCCAATGGCACACGTTTTCCGGTCGAACTCTCTGTGACGGCAATCCGTTCGAACACGGGAGAGATCACCGGATTTTTGGGGGTCGCGCGTGATGTCAGCGAGAACCTTCGCGCCGAGCGTGAGCGTCGTTGGGTCGAGAGTGAGCTCTTGCAGCGCGAGATGCTTTTACAAGAGGCGCAAGCCATCGCTCGTCTTGGAGTATTCGAATATAATGTGGCGACGGGTGCGCTATTTTGGTCCGATGAGGCTTATCGGATTTTTGGTGTTGAGCCGGGCTCGATGCGACCGACGCTAGAATTTCTGATGGCAAGTGTAATCCCGGAAAATCGCGCCGTCGTACGAGAGTCGCTGGTAGCGAGCAGTGCCGATGCGCAAAGACGCTATGAGATCTCGATACTTCGACCCAGCGGCGAACTTCGTCGCTTGGCGTTCTCGAGGAAGATGATCTTTTCCGACGAGGGTAAACCTGAACGACTTTTGGGCGTGATCCACGATATTACCGAAGCGCAATTGACGGAAGAAGCGCTCAAAGAGAACCTCAATCTATTGCGAGGAATTACCGAGGGCTCTGGAGATGCGATTTTTGCGCGTGATCTGAGTGGGCGTTGTTTTCTTGCCAATAGCCATGCAGCCAAGCTCTTTGGCTTATCGCAATCGAAAATGATTGGAAAGACTGCGGCCGACTTCTTTTCGCGAAGCGAACTGGCAGTGACAATGGAGTATGAACGCCGCCTTCTGATCACCGGGCAAGAACAGACCTATGAGATTGAGCTAGGTTCATCTGAATCTCATCGATATTTCCTTATGACTACAGGTCTTTATCGAAACTCCAGTGGTGGCATGATTGGGATTTTCACGGTTGCTCGCGATATCACTGAGCGAAAGACCCGCGAAAATGATCTCAAAGACCAGATGGAACGCCTTTCGCGGGAAATTCGCCTTCTGCTCGACAGTGCCGGTGAGGGGATCATGGGCATTGATCGAAGCGGCAACATCACGTTCGTCAATCCGGCAGCCGCGGCGATGCTGGAGTGGGGGAGTGCTGAACTGATTGGTAAGAATCAACATGAGATCATTCATCACACGCGAATGGACGGTGGACGTTTCCCTGTTGAAGAATGTCCGATCTTCCGTTCCTTCGATAAAGGCGAAACGCAGTTAGTTAAGAAAGACGTGTTTTGGAAGAGGAATGGTGATTGTTTCTTTGTCGCCTACTCAAGTACCCCGGTCATGGAAACCGGTCAGTGTGTCGGCGCGGTGTTGATTTTTCGTGATATCACAGAGAGTCTTCGTCTTGAAGAGGAACGAACTCAATCGGTCGCGCGTGAACGTGCGGCTCTTGAAACCGCGCGCATGAAGACGCAGTTTCTTGCCAATGTTTCGCATGAGTTGCGTACTCCAATCAATGGTGTGGTGGGAATGACCGGCCTTTTGCTTGATTCGCCGCTCACTGCAGAACAATACGAGTATGCAGAGACTATTCGCTCGTCAGCTGACAGACTACTTTCGCTCATCAATGATATTCTTGACCTTTCTAAATTCGAAACCGGAAAGTTCGCGGTTGAAATGATCGATTTCGATCTCGAACAGTTGATGATCAATATTGAAAAACCGCTGCAACTCGCCGCTCGCTCAAAAGGGCTGAACTTTCAGCGTAAGTGCGCACCCGAAATCGCCAGTATGCTTTACCGGGGTGATCCGACTCGCCTTGGACAGATTCTAATGAACTTGATCAGTAATGCCGTGAAATTTACGGACCAGGGCAGTGTTCTCGTCGAGGTCGAGCATGAGTCGGTCACTGAGCATCGAGCCAACCTGCGTTTCAAGATTGTAGATACCGGCATAGGAATTCCGGTTGATATGATCGACAAGCTTTTTGTCCCCTTCACGCAAGCCGACGAAACAACGACACGCCGTTTCGGCGGTACTGGCTTGGGGCTCTCTATCGTTAAGCAGCTGGTAAAAATGATGGGTGGTGATCTTGGGGTACAAAGTGTGCCGGGTACCGGCTCGACCTTTTGGTTTGTTTTGCCAATAGAATATGTTCGTGTTGGCGCACGCCTGGTGCCGCGAGGCGAGCGACGGCCTCGACCCGAACCGGGTGTTAACGTACAATTGCCAAAATCGACTCGTATTCTCTTGGCTGAAGACAATGCTGTTAACCAACGAATTGTCGTTAAGATGCTTGAAAAACACGGTGTGCGGGTCGATGCCGTAGCCAATGGCAAAGAGGCTCTGGATGCTTTGCGTTTAGCGCCCTATGATCTTATTCT
>SXRI01000408.1 GCA_005793615.1 Bdellovibrionales bacterium | reverse complement strand
TCGACGGTAAGAAAACGGCTTCCTGAAAATACTTCGATCGAAGCGTGGCTGAAGTCTGCACTCGATAAAATATCGATCAACTCAAGCATTCAAATTTACGACCTCATCCCCCATGCGCCCGCCAATAACTGAGGCATTACGCGTTTTCTCCAAATTAAGCTTGCCAAGGATTCCGAAAGTCGCTCTGATGATGTCGAATTCAGGGAGGAATAAAATGCGACTATGGACTGTTTTGCGACAGACGGGATTGTGGTGCTTTTGCCTATTAGTTGGCGTTTCAGCAGCAGAGTCAGTGGCTAAGGCTGATGTGCCGCTACGAGGATTTGGTCAAATCGGTTATACCGCCCAAGATACCGATGACAACAGCGCCAAAAGTAACGGCAATAACTTCTATAACGGCGGCTTGGACCTGTTTTTAAGTACGGCGATCAGCAAGAAAGTGAATTTCTTGTCGGAAGTCGTATTTGAAATGAACTCCAGTAACGAAACTGTAACTGATATTGAGCGGGTGGTCGTGCAGTACGTTTACTCGCCTTGGTTGAAAATTGGCGCCGGCCGTTTTCACACGGCTCTAGGGTATTGGAACGATAACTTTCATCATGGCAGCTGGCTTCATGCTTCGATAGAGCGACCATTGGCCTATCGTTTTGAGGATGATGGTGGCGTTTTGCCGACGCATGCAGAGGGCTTAGAGATTCGTGGTGAAGGCGATTTAGGACCAGGTCAACTCGGCTATATTGTGAACATTGCCAATGGCCGAGGTCCGAAAGTTGATCCACCTCAAGTTGTCGGTGATGCCGACAAATCAAAAGCCGCGAATGTTCTACTATATTATAACCTCGGGCATTTACGTTTCGGTGGCGTGTACTATGCCGATACCTTGCCTGGGTGTGTGTATGACAGCACGACCTATGCCGGCAACCTCAGCGGAATCGACAATTGCGCCTACACAGGTCCCAATGCAATCGCTCAACGGGCGCGTGGCACAGAGAAGATTTTTGGCGGACACCTGGTCTATAATTCCGACGAGATTGAGTTCTTGATGGAGTACTTCGTTGTTGCTCATGAGTACTCGTCAACGACGGGTGAGGTCGCAGCTAAGGTTAATACGGGTTATGTGCAAGTGGGTTATCTTCTCGGTGATTGGACTCCGTATTATCGGTACGACACGCTTGAGGTTCCAGAGGACAAAACGGATGCCTATACTTTGCTGGAGGGTAAAACGACAGCGCACACGGCGGGAGTTCGCTATGAACTTGATGAAACCAGTGCGGTGAAGTTTGAGTATCATAATAAAGCTTTGGTGCATGCAAGTGCGGCTCTAGGAACGACCAAACTGACAAGTGTTACCGCTAACTGGAGCTTTACTTTTTAAGCTAGGAGGAGTTTACAATGACGACGTCAAAATCTTATTCTCGGTCTCTCGTCGTAATTATATTTTCAATGATCGCCGTGACCTCCTTTGCTGAAGTCAAGTTCGTTCAGTCTAAAGGCGGTGCCATTGTTGAGGTCGAGGCGGCAGCGGTGGAGGCCACTTGCGCCAAGAATTTCGTTTTTCGCGAACTTAAGCGCGATGAGGCGCCAGCGTACCTTCACAAAGAGATCATCAAGGCTGCCTTTAAAGGCGATATGGCACCGTCGTTTGACGCCGTGGTGAGTGCTTTGAAGGCGAATTCTGGTAAATGCGCCTGGGTCACACCTGATGAATTATCAAAAACTAAATAAGTTTAGGTCCTATTTGTTTTTTTTAAAGGGCGGGCCTTAGCCGGCCCGTCGCCAAAAAGCCAGCGAACGTGCTGGCGAAGAAGTAGTCTGCTGCGGTGTTTGCGGAATATCGGTAGGCGACGGCGCTGAGTGGTGAGAGCTCTGCGCAGAATTTGCGGAGTGCCTACCGGTTTTCTTTCCGCCGATTTTCCCGCCCAACAAAGTGAATCTCAGGTTTTCAATTGTTTGGTGCAGCGAGACGGCACTGTCGGAAAGCGAACCCGATTGGCGCGATAGGACCTCAACGCTTTTGGCGTTGAGCTGTGTTCCGTTACTCATATCGCCCATTGCCTTATTGGTTTGCTTGATTCTCTGTTCCTGTTCTTCGGCAGCCGATGAAATCAATTGCGTGCCCTTGGCGATTTTATCCAATCCTGTTTTCATTGAATTAAATAAATTAGCACAGTCTTCAGAGGCGACTCGTCCACCCGCGACGCGTTCATGTGTATCTTTGACGACGAGTGTGACTTCTTGCGCTGATGATTCCAGGAGAGCGCGAATCTCGCCAGCGGCTTTGCCGCTCATGGCGGCTAATTTTCCCACTTCTTCGGCGACGACGGCAAAGCCTTTGCCATGAGCTCCGGCGCGCGCGGCCTCGATCGAGGCGTTAAAGGAAAGGAGTCTGGTCTCGGCCACAATCTCATTGATGACCGCAGTTTTCTCTTTGATTCCGTTGATGAGACTTACAAGGCCATCAAGCTTAACATTTGATGCTTGGATTTCGTCCATGGCATTTGAAAGCTTGGCGATCACCACGCGGCCTTTCTCGGCCTGGCCTTGTCCCTGATCCACGTTCTCCAAATTCGTGGTAGCGTTCTGTGAGGTTTGTCCGAGCATGGCGTTCATTTCTTCCATGCTGGCGGCGGTTTGTTCGATTGCCGATGATTGCTGACTGGTCGTCGCCGACAACTGCTGCGAAGACATTTGCACCGATTTAGAAGACTCCTGCAAGCGTTCTGCTTCGGCGGTCAAGCTTGCTAAGCGTAGTTTGAGTATCCGGCGTAGGTCCCATATCATGTACGCAGCAAGTCCTGCGGCAAAAAGCGATACAACCAATAAAGCTACGTTCTCTGCCATTTCCGCTTTTTGACTTGCCTTCACCGCTACGCTAGCGTTTTCCCTGGCACCTAGTTCGATCGCCTCGCTTAAATCGGCGAGATCGGTTTGTAGGCTCTTAAAGGATTCATCAAAGGTAGCGAGATTCTTTCGCGCTAGGTCTGGTGTGCCGGAGACCGCCGGTTCAAACACTGCGTCTGCGTGTTTGAGATAGATTTGAATGGGTTCTCTGAGCATAGTGATCATATCGAGAGCCGCTTTTGGCAGTCGGAGTTTTTCGATTGCAATTAGCTGTTCCTTGATTCCATCTTTGTGGCTCGTCAATGATTTGCGTAATTCCTCGATGGTCTTTTCGTTGCGCTCAGTGCTGTGAACCATGGCATCTAAGGCAACAGTTTTAACGCCATCTTGGTGAAGTGCTAGAAGTGTCATGTAGCGAACAGCGGGCAACTGAACCTCGCCGATATCGACGAGGCGACGAGATAGATCGCGGGTGGTCCAGGTCCCCATCATACCTATGCCGATCAACGAAGCGAGTAGAGCTCCGGCCATAAATACGAGCTTCCAAACGAAGCTGAATTTCATTTTGACTCCCAGGTTTGAGCGATGGGCCTCAAGCAAAGAAGTATTCGGACTAATGGCGGGGTTACTTAATATCCACTTAGCGTCCCATGGGTGCCAACGCGTTTACCGGTAAATAATGTTACCGAGAGTGTGTCAAAATGGGACGCGAACGGCGGACGATCAGAACTAGACCAAGATCTTGGCGAAAGCGAAACCACTAGACCTATTGATAAGTGCGATGAGGCGATAGCTG
>SXRI01000407.1 GCA_005793615.1 Bdellovibrionales bacterium | reverse complement strand
TTTCGGCTCCCGCGTCGTACTCGATACGCTCAAGATTCACGGACACCTGGCGCGCAATCTCGTCACTTGTCATTCACTCGCCAATCAGGATCCGGTTGGCGATGAGATTATGGCCTTGGCCCAAAAACGCAACCAAACGCGCACCGAGAACTCGGCACCGGGCCTTTCAATACTCGACTTGGCTCGGCCGCTTTTTGAGGAGCTCGACATTTTCGGCACCAAGAGTCCGATTCTGGTGATGCAGACGCCGCTCCTCGCGGAGCTCGACCTCAAGACCGAACCACCTCAAGGGCTTGAGATTCTTTGCGCCCTCAGTGACCCTGCCAACCTTGGCGCTCTCATTCGCAGCGCCGCCGCGTTTGGCGCTCATCGCGTGATTCTTTTGAAAGAGAGCGCCTCGCCATTTCATCCGCGCGCCGTACGCTCCGCCAGCGCCACAACGCTCACCATACCCTTAGTCCACGGGCCATCGATCAGGGACCTCGAATTCGCAAAGGGCCCTATCGCCGCACTGGACATGACGGGCGAAGCGTTGACGAGCTTTCAATGGCCACAGGGTGTGCGCCTTCTCCTCGGTGAAGAAGGCCTCGGAGTGCCGCGCGAACTTACAAAGGCGGAAATGATCAAGATTCCCATGGCCAAGGGCGTAGAGTCTCTCAACGCGACGGTGGCTGCCAGCATTGCCCTCTTCAGCTACCGTTGCCAGTTCCCGCTCTAAGCGCGAATTCCAATGTCTATTAGCGGCTATGGGCCAATAAGAAATCCAAGACCTCTTCGCTGAAGCTCCACGTGAGAGTCGGAATGTGCGGGCTGTAAAGAGGGCCGCTATAGCTCTGTAGCGTCCACAGGGCCACATCCTGCCCTGATGAGCAATGACTCCATGAGCGCATCGACAACTCAGGCCCCACAAAAAGCGGCAATGGCGCCTTTCGAGAAACGATTGCCGAGTACGCGGCACAACCATTTTTCAGTAACCACTGTTTTACCGTCGGCAGTCCGCCCGCATACCTCGGATCCTTGCCATAAACGACCGTCGGATCGTTCACGGCATGAATCTGCAAGTAGGATACTGGCGTGGGTCGTCGACAGGCGGATAGATTCTTGAAACTACCACCGGCAAGTGTCGCGATTGCGGCGAATTTTTCGCCCGCCTCGCACGCTAGGCGATTAGCCATAAAGCCACCATTGGAATGACCGATCAAGTACACGCGTCGAGGATCAACACGATAACCGCGCGACAAAAAATCCACAAGTTTGGTGATGTACTTTACGTCGTCAACTCCGGTCTTAAGAAAGTCACAGCAAAAATCGGTGGCATTCCAGAACTGTTTGCCAGAGAGGTCTTCACCCGTCGGTGAAATGCTACCGGGAGGATTGGCGGTCCCCTCGGGTGTCACCAGAATAAAACCGCGATGCGAAGTGCGAAAACGCAAAAGCATGTACAGATCTTCGCTCGTACCCGTTCCCGTAAAGCCATGCAAAAGAACGACAAGCGGCCAGCGCTCACGACTCTCGTACTGAGTCGGAAAATAAACTTTGGCCTTGGCGCGGTCAAAACCGGGAGGGTTCACTTCCACAGGGCCGCGAAAGTCGCCACGAGCGAACGAAACG
Organism: Bdellovibrionales bacterium; assembly: GCA_005793615.1. Lineage (GTDB taxonomy): Bacteria > Bdellovibrionota > Bdellovibrionia > Bdellovibrionales > JAMPXM01 > SXRI01. Next base: position 1,928 of record SXRI01000407.1, on the reverse strand, counting down.
AACGAGAAAGACAACACCAGAATCGCGCTAAAAAATCGTACAGTTCTCATGGCCAGCGGACCTCATGTTTTAGGGCATATCTTAGAGTTTTTTTTGGTTTTCACCTAGGGTTCGAAACGGAAGTTTACCTCAGGAATGCTCTGTAAGCCATCTTGTTCACGCAGACTCAGCTACCGACCTCGCCGGCGCTGAAACTTTTACCCAACCAAAATCAGTTCACGCGAGATTTTTGCGCCTTCCTAGCGTCTCCTGTGTTACAAACCATTTGAATAAAAAAGGAATCCCCATGCCGGCGTCTCACAGTGACTTCAGTGATTTTGCACTTCTCCCTTCTCTTCAGAATACCCTTAAGGAAAAAAAGTACACTCAACCGACAGAAGTCCAACTCAAGGCCCTGCCCCTTCTTCTCGAAGGGCGTTCCGTCGTGGGCGTTGCTGAGACTGGCAGCGGAAAAACACTCTCCTACGCCCTGCCGATCCTACACCTTCTGAAAGAGCAAGAGAGTTCCGGCAACCGGGTAACCGAACATGGCACTCCGCGGGCCCTGATTCTTGTACCCACAAGAGAGCTGGGCGAGCAGGTCAGCAAAGTCTTTAAGATTTTTACTCATGACACCCGTCTCAGAGTCCGTACAGTCCTTGGCGGCACTAAGATCGAAGTTGCCAAAGAGAATGTTCGCGGCGCATTTGAAATTCTGGTAGCGACTCCAGGACGCTTAGTCCAGATGATCGGCCGGCGTCAGGTGAAACTCGAGGACGTTCGTATTTTGGTTTTCGACGAAGCTGATCAAATGCTTGATCAGGGGTTTATCGCCGACGCCTTGAAGATTGCCGACGCTTGTCCCGGCGATCGGCAAATGGCGTTGTTCTCAGCCACCGTTTCACCCGCTGTTCAGAAGCTGATGAACGAACTCTTCGCGAAAGCAACCGTCATTCGCACCGCCGGTGCCAACCGTGTCGTGGCGAAACTAAAAACCGAAAACAGGGAAATCAAAGACGGTAAACGCATGCCAGTACTGGAAGAACTGCTCGCCAAGAAAACCAAAGGCGGCACGGTAATCTTCGCCAACACCCGGGAGCAATGTGACAAGCTCTATGCTGAACTCAAGAAAAAGGGCTTTGTGTGCGCTTTGTATCGCGGCGAAATGGAGAAAGTCGAACGCCGTTTGAATCTGAAAGCCTTCCGTGACGGCAAAATTGATTTTTTGATTTCAACTGATTTGGCTTCTCGCGGTCTCGACGTTGAACACGTTGGACGCGTCATCAATTATCACATGCCGAAACATCTTGAGAACTATCTCCACCGTGTCGGCAGAACCGCCCGCGCCGGACGCGCGGGACTAGTTATAAACTTCATAACTGAACGCGATGCCGAGATCGTCAAAAAACTTGCGGGCGTGCGCGCTCAACATTCTTAGCGGAATCCTCACCGGCACCGGTGGCCGTTTTCACACCTAATGTCCGGGCACCTTGGGCCTCCAAACCGGCCATGCTCGCGCGCTCAAGGCCGCGAGCGATCTCGGGAATTCTCATGAAGTCTTTCCATACTGAGGTGCCCATCTCAATATTTGCCACCGCCAGTGCTGCCGGGCCCACAGTAATGCCGAGCACGTTGGGAGCGAACCAGTCGCTATCCAAATCAACGCTGTCGACAAAACCATAGCGTCCCCAAACCTGCTCTCGATGAGGACCGTTGATCCAGTCCACCAGATCCTCGACAACACGTTCACCGACAAACATCGCCGAAGCAACGGTGCACCCCACACAGACAGTGCCCTCGTACTGAAGCGGACTCCACACTCGGTACCCAGAAGGGGAATCACCGGCACTGAATCCCCAAAATCCTGCCTTCAAAGTTTTAAAGCGATGATCTGTTTGCGCGATCAACCTGTGGTGCGAGGTAATGGCGGTACTATTATCGTGATAGTT
>SXRI01000406.1 GCA_005793615.1 Bdellovibrionales bacterium | reverse complement strand
GCGAGGAATTTGAATGGATAATCGAGAACAAAAACATGTTGCTACTGCAAAGAGTCAAACCCGCGAAGAAGCGGGCTCTAAAAAACGGCTAGAAACTTTCTTGTCGGAGTACTAGTATTTACTTAAGTCTTGCTCCGTGGCTTTGTCGATATTTCCGCACTCATTCCACAAGAGAACCGCTGTTCTCACTGGATTCATTCGGCGATCGGCAAGTATCTGCGGAGCGAGCGCTTTAATAAAGCGCCAACGGGCGTTGTCGGTCGTCAGCTTCACGCAGATTTGCGTCTCGCCCTCACGTCCTTTTTGGCTGACGACCTTTACCTCTACCTCACCATTCATCGCCGCCTCACCAATCAGATGCTCGGTCCACTCGATAGAGGCATGGTCAATACCGGTACCGAAACTGCGAAAATCAACATAGACTGCCATGGCACGACTACGCCCGCCGGATTCACGTATTTCAGCGCCGGCGACGGAACTCAATAGAATAACTAGACTCATAACGATTTTGCTTTGCGTTTTCATATCATCTCCATTTTTTTGGAATTCTCACTACCTGTAACTGGATAAAGGGAAACTGAAAGTTGATAGACTTCATCTAGCTGAGTGCTCTCGGTCAGGAGCAGCGCCAACTCGCGCCGGAAATTTTTAATGAGCGTTTTTGCATGGTCAATTTTTCGCGAATCAATGGCCATCGTCATCGATGACTGCGAACGACGTTCGATTGGCACGTGATCAAGCGCATCGATGGCTCCCTCGAGAATCTCACGCTGCTGATTGCGATGAGCACGACTGGTCGCTACTTCGAGAATTGATGAGCTCGTGTCATCGACTAGCTTGAGACGCCCGCGGCTATCACGCGCCAAGAGACCGACCTTTGTGAGGCGTGCAAGACTCTCCTTACATGATGTCAAAGTCAGACCAAGGCTAGCGGCGATCTTCTTGGGCTCAGCGGAAAAATCCTTGGTTCTAAATAGTTCCAAGATCGCATAATGCTGCCAACCCGAAATAATCTCGAAAACCTCAAGGCGATGATTTTGGAAACGAGAGTCGTTAATAGGCTCCCGCGCCTCGCTCTTTAACCACGGACTAAGCTCTTCGGAATTGAGCCCCATCATCAGGCCAAGCTTCTTTTTTAGCCGCGTACCCGGGGCTTTCTGATAGGTCAGGATCTTGGAGAGATTGCTCGCATCTACCGCAAGATCGCGCGAGAACGAGCGCAGCGAATAAGCACGGTTTCTGGTTCGCCGGCGTTCGAGTTCTGCTTTTAGGAGTTCAACGAATTGATCCTGTTTCATGCGTCGGGTTTTAGCAGCATTGCTGTTTCGGGGTCCAGTTTTTAAACCACAAACTGTGGTTCTGTTGAGACCACAGGCAGGATTTTCCAACCGCCTCCGGTCCTTCAGACATTCCAGATTTTTCAAATTCATCCAAAAAAGCGCCCAAAAACGGCACCTGACTGTCAGTGAAAACGACCAAATACGCATTGAAACGCAGTCTGGTTTCCAAGGCCTCTGTTAAAACCCATTTCGAAGCCTCGATACCTATGGAACAGATCGTGCCTTGGACATTGGTGACTTTGAATACGCTTTTAATACAAGGGAGACCGTTATGAAATTGTCGTTACTGTCCTTTCTTTTCTCTGCAAGCTCGATGATCCTCGCAACCGCCGTCCAAGCCGACACCATCAAATGTTATTCACTTGAGGAGATCGCGCCTATCATTCAGATCGAGATCGGAACTCGAAAGGCAGACCTTACCTATCCTGTCACCTTCATCCAGCGCGGTAAGGCTCCGCAGAATCTTATTGGTGAAGGCCTTGCCGATTCGACAATGATTGGTTTAGGACTTTCGAATGCCAGCGGCCTTGCGGTTGGAATCGATATCGAAGCTCGCCCCCGAGCCGACTATCCCCGACTCTTCAGTGGCCGGGTCGAAATCAATGGCACCCCCACCGACATTGGTTGTCAGATCGTAACAGCACGCTAAGAGCTTACCTTCCCAGCACCGCTTGATCCTTGGACTCCGCCGCAGCCCTTTAAGTGCGGCGAGTCGAACCGCAGGACCAAAAAAACTCAAAAAACCAGAAAAATGGTGAACCTTTTCCAGCACCAGGTGTTTAGTCATCATTGTGTTTGAATTCACCGACGACGACCACAGCCTGGCTAAACGGTTTTTGCAGAATCCCGAGCAGAATTTTGCCGCAGTCTATCGTCGCTATGCCGAGCCGCTGTATCGCTTTATTTTTCGATTCACAGGTCGCCGCGAAACCAGCGAAGAAATTCTGCACGACGTTTTTCTTCAGCTTCTCAACGGCAAGTACGGTGCGAGCGGTGGCGATAACCTGAAAGCCTGGCTTTTCACCGTAGCACGAAATAAAGGGCTCAACCACGTCACGCGCACGAGCAAGGAACAAGTACCCCTAAGTGACGATCTGACCAACGGTGTGAACAGCGAAGAGCTTCTCATCGAGCAGAATCTATTGGCACGGATGACAGTGCTCGAAAGCTCGCTGCCTGCAGATCTTTTGCAAACATGGCGGCTTCGCAAAGACGGCCTTGATTATCAACAAATCGCCAAACAGATCGAGATCCCCGTGGGCACGGTGAAGTCACGATTTTCACGACTAGTGGAGTTCATGAAGAAGGAACTTAAAGATGCGTAAAGAAAGTAGCGAGCGACTCCTGCCATTTTATTTTGGAAGCTTACCTGAGGCCGAAATTTTAAACGTCGAGCGTGAGCTCCTATGTGACCCCGAGCTTTTAACGGAGTACCTGGACCTTAAGCGCTCGCTCGAAGGAGCCCGTGAGATTTCACCACCATCGGCATCGGTTTGGCAGCGCATCGAGAGACAAATGACCCCGCGCAAGCGCTTGATGATTTCGGTATCTGTCGGCGCAGCCTTAGCGGCCTGCCTGGCACTGGTATTATTTCTAGCTAGACAGTCATCGCATATAACCGCCGGAAGAGATCTGCCAAGCGAATCTGGGGTTTTATTCGATGCCAACGATGAACCTAACGCCAACTCCGGTGTTCTATAAAGAGGAGGATCAATGAACGCACAAGTTATTCTATTGCTCACAATCGCCGCGGCCCAAGTCTTGGTGTCGCCATTCGCCTTGGGTCAAGAAATCAGTGCTGAGCGCTGGAGGGATTGGCGCGGCAAAGCCGATGAACGCTTCACCGATAGTGAAGAGACTTTTAAGAAAGTGATGCAGAAACTTCTCGAAAAACACTTTGATAAAAATCTCACTAAAGACGACCTTTACCGGGCAGCTACCTCTGGCATGCTCGAAGCGCTCAATAGCGAAGACGGCCAGTGGAACCGCCTTTACTCACCGAGTGAATATAAAAATCTGCAAACCGATTTGTCGGGCCAGGTCAGCGGTATCGGTATCGCACTTAAGTTTGATGAAAGCAGCGGTAACGGCATTGTTCTCAACGTGATCCCTAACACGCCAGGGGCGCGCGCCGGTGTTCAGAAAGATGACCAGATTCTCAGTGTCGACGGCAAACGTTTCAAGGGAAAGCCTTTTCGTGAACTCGTGGATTCTATTCGTGGCCAAGCTGGTTTGACCGCGAAACTTAAGATTTTACGTGAAGATAAAATTCTCGCACTCACCGTAAAACGTGAACAATTTCAGTTTAAGGCCACGGACCTCAAAACAATTGATAGCGGCACCAGTCTGTTGACGATCAGTTATTTTAATAAAATGACACCCGAGCTCGTGGCTGAGGCACTAAAGCAAGTGAATCAAAGCGGCGTAAAGAAATTGATCGTCGACTTGCGCGACAATGGCGGCGGTGGTTTTGATGAGACCATCAAAGTCGCGGAACTTTTTCTTGCCAAGGGCGCGACCATCGCCAGCACGCGCGACCGCGAAGGTAAGATCGAGAAGTTTCAGTCCAATGGTGGACTTCTTGCTGAAGCCGTGAAGCTCGTTGTTCTCGCCAACAAAGGAACTCACAGCGGCGCGGAACTTTTGGTGAGCGTCTTAAAAGAGGGCCGTGGCGCTAAAGTGATTGGTCAAGCTACAGACGGCAAGTGGAATATGCAGACCGTTGAGGAGCTAACGAATCGATTCGCGATCAAATACACGGTGAAAACATTTGCGAGCCCCCTGGGAAACAGTTTTCAAGGAAGCGGCTTTAAGCCGGATTTTGAAGTGCCCCTTAACAAAGAAATCTCTCACCGCGAGCTGGCGTCAAAGTACGATATCACTAAGCGCCTTACTTTAGATACGCAGCTCAAAGCCGCCTTCGAAATAAGCCAGCTGTAGATCTCTGCGGAAAGGTCCAGATGCACAGGCCAAGGCTGACAGCTACCACCGTGGCAGATGGACCGTGGCAGATGGACCTTTGCAAACCGCCTACCTAGATAGAATTCGATAAATTCCATCAGGCGACAAACCCGGAGCGCCGTTCAGCTTGCGATAACGTTCCGGCCAGACTTCGGCACTGAAATCCATCGGCAGCGGCTTAAGACGCAGTAATTTCCCGACCAGTTCAGAGCAATAAATTTTTTCATCACTCCAAGAGTACGAGCTGTCGAACGGCTTACCGAGAAATCTCGCGACCTCTTCATTGTCGAGAGATACCAACTCGGAAACCGTCAAAACTTCCTTTATCACCCCAATTCGCTCGAGCTTTTCGCTTTCCACGACCTCAACTCCGTAAAAAGGATGCGCATGCAGCCACTGGCCCCGGTACGAAATCGCGATATGTGCAAAGCGTCCGCCCTTTTCCAGCTGCAGAACCTTGCCATCAGGAGTTCGCATCTCAATAAAGGCCACTTCCACCACGGCCGACGCGGTTAAGGGCAAGAACAAAAAACTTAAAGCCATAATCAATATTTTCACAACTCACTCCGTAAATTATTAGAGCATTGATTATAGTACTGATTTTAGCACTGAAATGCGATCGAACTCGCCAGCAAGGTCTTCAGTAAATCTCCAGGTAAAAACGGCAGCACACCCGCCATCAATAAATCACTGCTCGGCACAAAAAAGGAAAGCCCCACGACGCCACAAGTAAAGATGATCAAACTCCCACCGAGCGAGGTCGGAACAGATTTATTCTTAGTTGAAATTTGAAACATGACCTCACTTGAGATTTAATTCCGGGTTCGACCAAGAATCCAGAGCAAAACCAAAAGGAGGTCACGTGAAGAAAGTAATCAAGAGAG